>DSCM01000128.1 GCA_011049115.1 Pseudomonadota bacterium | reverse complement strand
GGGCTGCCGGAAACTGCCCGATTCCCCTTTGCGCCGGGCCATCATCGAACTCTGCCGCCGGCAGCGGGTAGGCTGGCGGGAAATCATGCTCTGGCCGCCTTTCGAAGGGCGCATGGCGACCGCAGCCGTGGTCGGCGCCTTTCCCTGGAGCCGCTACCTCCTGATTACTCCCGATCTGCTGCGCCTGCTTGACGGAGAAGAGGTTCTGGCCGTGATGAGTCATGAGCTCGGCCATGTCCGCTATCGCCACCTGCTCTTTTTTCTGCTCTTTTTCGTAAGCTTCTTCCTTTTCAACTATCTCTATTTTGATCTTGCCCAGGCCTGGCTGCTGACCACGGACCCGATCCCGACCTGGCTCGAAAACAGCGGCAACGCTCAGGGGATACTGCTTTCCCTGCTGGAAATCGTGCCGCTGCTGCTGCTTCACCTGGTCTTTTTTCGCTATTTCTTCGGCTGGTTTCTGCGTAATTTCGAGCGCCAGGCCGATCTCGCCAGCCTCGATCCACCAAAGCTGACGCCGGCCCTGATCACGGCTTTCGAGAAGCTGGGCTATCTGCTCGGCTCCGCCGGAGAAAAACCCAACTGGCACCATTTCAACATTCCCCAGCGCCTGGAGTTCCTGCGCGCCGCTCAGATTGATCCACAACTGGCCCGGCGCCATCATCGGCGCCTGCAAAAAGCCCTGTCCCTCTACCTGATCAGTTTCCTGCTGTTGATCATTCCTGGCCTTCACTGGCAGAATACCGGGGCGACCGACAAGCTTCATTATCGCTACCTGACCCGGCGCGTCGAGCAATTGCTGCGCGAGAAACCCGATAACGCCCGTCTCTGGCTGGCTCTAAGCTCCATCCATCTTGAACGACAAAAGGAAATACCGGCCCTGCAAGCCCTGGAACAGGCCCATCAGCTCGACCCGAATGATCCGGAAACCATCAATAATCTGGCCTGGCTGCTGCTGACCATCGCCGACAGCGGTTTACGCGACTATGACCGGGCCTTTCTTCTGGCCGCCAAGGCGGCCGCCCTGCGGCCCGCGCCGCACATTCTCGACACCCTGGCCGAAGCCTACTGGCGCCGGGGCGACGCCGCGACCGCGATCGCTTTAGAAGAAGAGATTCTGGGCTCCACCGAGCTCGACAATCGGGAACACTATCTTAAACAGCGGGAAAAATTCAGCCGAAAGACCCTCAGTCTCTGATGGCCGACCGCGATCGGCCGAAAAGGAATTCAGCCGGCCGACTGCACTTCTTCCTTGAGGCGTTTCACATGCCCCCGGCCCAGGCCCTTGACCTCGCAGCCGAGACGAAAATACTCTTTGATCTGCGCGTCGGAAAGCATCGCGAAACAGTCCACGAGCAACAGCGGCGCGCCAACTTTTTGCACCAGCCAGCCGCTGGTAAGGGTTTTATAGGCTTCATGCCGGACGGCCAGAACCACGGCGTCGACCCCGACCAGGCTCGATTCCAGATCATTGCTGACGCGAAGATGGGTCAATTCTTCCTGATTACGGAAAAAACGGGACCAGGAATGTCCCGGCGCCGGATAGCTCTCCTGTTTTTCCAGTTCCCACCAATGCTTGACGTAGGGATCATGGACCAACACTTCCGCTCCCATTTCGGTCAATTTACGCACAATCAGTTCCGAACCGCTGTAGCGCGTATCCCCGACATCCTCACGGTAGGAAGCCCCCAGAACCAGCACCCGCGAGGCGGCCACGATCTTACCCTGATTACGCAGACCGTCCCGCACGAGTCCGGCCACATGCAGGGCCCGGGTATCGTTGATATCAATCACCAGCGGCGTCAGTTTAAAGATATCGTCTTCAAAACCCATCAGGGTATGGTAAGCCCAGACCCCGAGACCGCCATCCTTGGGCAGGCAATAACCGCCGATGCCGGGACCGGGGAAAATCATGTTGGAATGGGTCGGACGCACCTTGATCGCCGCGACGACCTTGGGCAGATCGACACCGTTGCGCTCGGCAAACAAACTCCACTCATGCAGAAAAGCCAGGGTCGTCGCCCGATAGGAGTTTTCCACGATCTTACAGGTCTCGCTTTCAATCGGCCGATCCATCACGGTCAGGGGGAAGTCACCGACATTAAGCACCTCGGAAAGAAAATCGACCACCCGCTTTCGGGCCGTGGCGTTGATGCCGCTGCAGACCCGCCAGAAATCCCGAATCGAGGCGACGTACTCCCGGCCCGGCATGACCCGTTCATAAGAATGGGCGAGTATCGGCTCAGCCTGCAGCCCGCGCTTAGCGAAAGCCCGCTTGATGATCGGATAGGCAACGTACTCGGTGGTGCCCGGCGGCACCGTGGTTTCGATCAGAACCAGGCATTCGGGCTGAATGTGCCGGCCGATGACGCCGAGGCTTTCCTCCAGGGCGGCGATATCGGCCCGGCCCTGACGCACATCTCCCAGACATTCCTTGAGATAATCACACTGCACATCGACGACCACGACATCGGCCAGGCCCAGGGCAAAATAGGAATAGGTCGCGGTCAGGGTTTTTTTGTCCCGCACACAGCGTTCAATCATCAACGCCACTTCCGGGTCCTCGGCCTCAACCGGAGCCACGCCGCGATTCAGATAATGAATTTTCCAGAAGGAACGCACCGACGGCCGCTGCATGCCGATCACAAATTTTCCTGACGCCCCCCCCGCGCGGGTCGAATCGGCCACCACTCCGGCCATCACCGCTCCGACAAAACCGACCCCGAGCACCACCACGATTTCGCGGCCCAGGGCCCGCTGTTCCGCCACGAGCGCGACCAGACGCTCATTTTCCGCCTGATAATCAAGCTCCCCCGGCAAGGTAAAGACCTCTCCCCCGGGAGACACCGAAACCTCTGCACCCATTGGTTCAACTCCTTTATGTTAGTAGTTTGCAGGTTATTTTCTTGTTTGTTTCAACGTTTTTCAGACAACAAAAACAAGAAAATGTTAAGTGCTTCACGGGTTATCCCCGAAGGGGATAACCCGATGAGGAAACTTATCCAACTCTGCTGGGCCTGATAAGAGCACTTATTTGTGACCAAAGGAAATACCTTTAGGTACGGGCCGTGAAGGCTCCCTTTTGGATTGCGGGATTTATTCCCGCATCAGGTTAAATAATAACGATGAAAAAATCTGGGGACATGATCCCGGGAAAATCTGGAAAAATCTGGGGAATCAGGTCATGTCCCCGGATTTTCCTTGTCCCCAGGCCTGATAAAGCTCATTTTCGATCCCGAACAGACTCATAACCCGACCGATGGTCTGATCCGCCATTTCGACAATGCCCGCCGGCCTTTGGTACAGCGCCGGCACCGGCGGCATGATGACGCCGCCCAGGCGGCTGACTTTAAGCATCAATTCAAGATGGCCGCTGTGCAGAGGGGTTTCGCGCACCAGCAGAAGCAAACGCCGGCGCTCCTTGAGCATGACATCGGCGGCCCGGCCCATTAAATCGTCGGCGAAGGAATTGGCGATGCCGGCCAGGCGCTTCATCGAACAGGGCGCGATCACCATTCCGGTCGCGGCAAAGGAACCACTGGCCGGAGCCGCGAAAAAATCGTCCGCGGCATGAGAATAGTCGGCCAGGGCCTGAAACTCAGCCAACCCCAGACGGCATTCATGCTCAATAATCCGGGCGGCTACCGGCGAGACGATCAGATGGCTCTCAACCCCGTCCGCCGCCCGCAGGGCGAGCAGCAGACGCTCGGCATACAGGGCTCCGGAAGCGCCGCTGACCCCGACCACGATAATTTTTTTTTCAATTTCCCCGGCTGCCATCGTTATCCTCCACCGGCCAGGCCGTTGAGATTTCCCGAGCCAGGAATCGCCACTCGGCCCGCACCAAGTCAAGCTCGGCGGGTTTCAGCCCGGGGAAATGCATCCCGACCACCATTCCGACCTTGCGCCCCAAGGCCCGCACCAGGATATCACTCATCTCCCGAGCCGCTTCATCATCGCGATGGCCGGGCGCGGTCAGGACCGAGGTCGAAGCCCGTGTTTCCCCCGGCGCGCCTTGACTTTCACGCGGCAGGCTCAGCGTCAGGGCGCCGAGATGTCCAACCCCGCCTTCGACCAACACGAAAAGATCGCCGCCCGCAAATTCATGCACCAGGGCGCGCAGGGGAAAAGGGCAGTTTTCCCGGCTGGTGAAAATCCGCATGCAACCTCGCTTTCAGCATCTTACACATACAGGTTATTTCCCGGCTTTACAAACCGGAAGTCCACCCGGCTCCGGCATTTCGGCGCGGCCCTGCGCCCACGCCGGAAGATTAAGGACTTGAAATTTTCCCGCGACGATATTAGATAAGACGCTTTCCGGACAACCCGGGTCGCCGCAACAGCGGAAAGTCGCGGCCGCGCCCAGCCACTGAAAAATCAGCGTCATGATAAACCGGTGACGATTTAACCCACAAACATCAGAGTAAACATTCGGCCCGGTGTTTATCCGCTCAAATTGAACCGCGAAATATTTTTGTTGATTCTCCGGGGACCCGATCCCGGAATATCCAAGTTTGAATAGTTACCATCAGACTATCATAAGGAGCCGTCATGTCTCAGGAAGTACCGCAGGTTAAACGTTTCCAGGTCGAGAAAGACCTGGTTCTCTCCTACAACCGCAAAGGCTGGGTTCTGATCGGCAACGACTCAGAATTCATCGCCTCCGACATCATCAACTCCAACCTCAGGGTGCCCTACAAAGACGGCAAGACCATGTTGGAGGTCATTGAAGAGGTTATCGCCAAGAATCTGGGACAAACGCTCGACTGAAGTTGCGAAAATGAGCTCCGGGCGCCAACCGGAGCCCGGTAAACACCCGCATCCGGCGATCTTCAAGCGGCTTTTCCGCCGAGCGCCGCCAGACGGGCCGCCCCCAGCAGCGCCGCCTGTTCATCGAGAACCACCCGCACCGGGACCCGGCTCAGCCAGGCCGCCATGCGCCCCTTGGCCTGAAACGCCCGCAGAAAGCCATCCTGTCGCAGACTGTTGATAATCTTAGCCGGGATGCCGCCGGCCAGATAAACGCCGCCGCCGGCCAGGCCGGTCAGGGCCAGATCTCCGGCCGCCGCGCCCAGCAGGGAGACGAACAGAGTCAAGGCCTGCCTGGCCGCGGGGTCGCCGTGTTCGGCGCTGCTGACCACGGCGGCGGCCGCAGTCGCCGCGACCGGAGAAATCACGGCCGGGTTCGAGGTTTCTCGACACCATTGGTAAATATTTAACAGGCCGGGGCCGGAAAGCAGATGTTCACGGCTGACCCGGCCATAACGTGCCCGCAGATAACGCCAGAGCTCAATTTCGGCCTCGTCGCGCGGGGCGAAATCGACATGTCCGCCCTCGGAAGCCACGATCAGGGGCAAGGCCGGACCTGCCGCCACCAGGAAAGCCATTCCCAGACCCGTACCCGGCGCCAGCACCGCGCTGACCGCCTCCCCGGCTCCCGGTCCCCCCGCCTGCAGCACCGCGAACTGATCGGCGGGCAGCCAGGCCAGCGCCACCGCCGTGGCGTAAAGATCATTGACCAGGCGCACGACCGCGATTTTCAGTTCCGCGCATAAACCGCTTTCATCGAGTTCCAGCCCCAGATTGGTCGCGACCACCCGGCCCCGGCAAAGCGGTCCAGCCACCCCGAAACAGGCCGATGGCACCTGCCCGAGCACTCCCTCCCGCTTCAGAAAGGCCCTGGTCCGCTCGACCAGTTCGACGCGAGCGCAGCTGGGAAACGTAACAAAAGCCTTTTGCGTCAGATGATCCGAAGCTTTAAGAAAAAGCCCGAGATTGGTTTTGGTCGCTCCGATATCACCGGCCAAAATCAGTTCCTTCATTGTGGATGTCGAATCATACCTCAAAATTTTCTACACCGACGAGCCGCGCCACGGCTTCATCCAGCCGCTCCAGATGACGGATAATGTCGGCCGGCGACAGGGTCTCCCAGTCCAGCGCGAGCAGACGCCGACCGGCTTTCAGCAAGGCCTGGTAATCACCCTGGGCCTGGGCGGCGATCATGGTGGCGAAACCGTAATTTTGGCCGGGCAGAGGCAGATCCTCGGTCCGGGCGCCGCTCAATTGCAGAAAAACACCGTGATTACCATCGCCTTTATGCAGCTGACCGGTTGAATGAAGATAGCGGGGACCGTAACCGAGCGTCACCGGCACCCGGCAGGCAGCCTGCAGATGCTC
>DSCM01000127.1 GCA_011049115.1 Pseudomonadota bacterium | reverse complement strand
TTTACCGATTACCTGCACCCAAAACCAAGATCAGGACCGGCGTTTTCGATCCGCCGAAAGCCCCGACCGCACACGGCGGCGAGCGGAAATTCATGACTAGAAAAATAATGCTTTTTTTATTTCCGGCAGTCTTATTTTCGGTTTTTCTCGGGATAAAAATAGCGTCACCGAAAACTTATGCAGACCTGGTACAAGAGGATTCGGTTATTGAATACGCTCAAGCCTTAGGTTATTTTTCCGCCGCGATCTTTGCGGCTCTGACGGCGGCGAATCTTTTCCGCGGCAACCTTTCCGGACATGGCCTGTTGTACGGTTTGCTGTCTCTTGGTCTATTGTTGGTCGCGCTGGAAGAGATCAGCTGGGGACAAAGACTGCTGAAGATCACGACCCCTGATTATCTGATCCGCCATAACCTGCAGAACGAGATCTCACTTCACAACCTGGACTCCGTCCAGCCCCTGCTCCATTATGCTTATATCCTGACCGGAGCCTATGGCGCATTTGCCTGGCTGGCCGTAAAAATATTTTTGCCGAAGCCGCAAACCAAAGGTTGGAGGATCATAAATTTCGTGGTTCCCGATTGGTTTTTAAGTCCTTTCTTCTTTTCTGTTTTTTTCATTTACATCCTGCTCAGCTTCGTCAGTCCGTCTTCGAAAGGTTTTTTCCAGTGGCGAGACCAGGAACCAATGGAGCTCTTGCTGGCGATGGGTTTTTTATTCTTTACGGCCCAGAATTTCAGGAAATCTCACAAGAAACCCGAACAACCGGCATAAAGAACACGTCTTTTACAAAAAAGGCCTGGTCCACAGAGCTTTACCCCGGGGTTATCAGGCCAGGACAAGTTCACGCTGAAGGCGGTTGATACGGTCGCGAATCACGGCCGCCTTTTCAAAATCAAGTTGCCGGGCGGCTTGTTGCATCTCCTTTTCCCATTGGCGCAGCCTACGTTCACAGGCCCTGGTGCCTTTGGCCAACAGCCGTTCCAGTTCGGCCCGCTCCCCGGCCGTCTTTGCAACCAGGTCCACGGCGCTTTCCGAAGCCTCATTTTCCACCTCAATCGCTTCCTGCACCCGGCGCACGATGCTGCGCGGAACAATTTGATACTCCCGGTTATATGCCCGCTGCAATTCACGACGCCGTTCCATCTCAGCCATGGCCGCCGCCATTGAACCGGTGATACCATCGGCGTAAAAGATAACCTTGCCGGCCAGATTGCGGGCTGCCCGGCCGGCGGTCTGAATCAGGGAGCGCTGTGAGCGCAGGAAACCTTCTTTGTCGGCATCAAGCACCGCCACCAGCGCGACTTCCGGAATATCGAGACCTTCACGCAGCAGGTTGATCCCGACCACGATGTCAAAGGTTCCCAGGCGCAGGTGACGGATCAGCTCAACCCGCTCCAGGGTATCGATATCGGAATGCAGATAACGGACCTTGAAATCAAGTTCCCGAAGAAATTCGGTCAGATCCTCGGCCATACGCTTGGTCAGGGTGGTCACCAGGGCGCGACCGCCGGCGGCCACGGTCTCCCGCAAACGGGCGACGACATCATCGACCTGGGAGCCGGCCGGCCGCACCTCAATCTCGGGATCGACCAGACCGGTCGGCCGAATCACCTGTTCCACAACCTGCTCGGCCACCTCCAGCTCATAATCGCCGGGGGTGGCGGATACATAGATGGTCTGGGCCGTCCGTTCTTCGAACTCGGCCCTTTGCAAGGGGCGGTTATCGAGAGCCGAAGGCAAACGAAAACCATACTCCACCAGGGTTTCCTTGCGGGAACGATCGCCCTTGTACATGCCGCCGATCTGGGGCAGCGTGACATGGCTTTCATCAATTATGATCAGGTGCCGGCGCGGCAGGTAGTCCATCAGGGTCGGCGGCGCCGCGCCGGGGGACCGGGCGGTAAGATGCCGGGAATAGTTTTCAATGCCCTGGCAATGCCCCATCTGCTCGATCATTTCCAGATCAAAACGGGTGCGTTGCTCCAGGCGCTGGGCTTCCAGCAGCCGGCCCCGGGCTTTGAGCTCACCCAGGCGTTCCTCCAGTTCCCGCTCGATAGCCTGAAAAGCGCGCCGCCGTTCCGCCTCCGGCGTGACATAGTGACTGGCGGGATAAATTGTGAATTTATTGACGGTTTCCAGACGACGACCGCTCAGAGGGTCGATCAGGGCAAGTTCTTCCAGCTCATTACCAAAGAATTCAAGCCGCAGGGCGCTCTCCTCCATATTGGCCGGAAAGACATCCAGACTATCGCCACGCACGCGAAAGCTGCCGCGATGAAAATCGTAGTCGTTGCGAACATACTGAATTTCGACCAGACGCCGAATGATCGTCTGGCGGTCGAGTTCGCCGCGGCCGGGCTCCAGATAAAGCAACATCCCCTGATAGGCCTCGGGAGAGCCCAAACCGTAAATACAGGAAACGCTGGCGACAATGATCACGTCATCGCGTTCCAGCAGTGAAACCGTGGCCGCGTGACGCAACTTGTC
>DSCM01000126.1 GCA_011049115.1 Pseudomonadota bacterium | reverse complement strand
TTGGGTTCATTGTTGATAAGAGGAGGCCTTGACTCATGGTCGACTGGCATGTTGGCGAGCATTGCCAAAATCCGCCGCAGTCGCGTGATCGTCGGCGGCGTGATCTGCACAAGGTGGTCAATCAGCTGACCAAAACCTGCCTCAGCGGGGAATGTTTTGAGCATCTCGCGCCGCAGCCCATTCCTCTGCGCGATGAAACCATAAAAATAATCAAACAGGCCCGTAAACTTCTCTTCCCGGGCTATTTCACGCAGACCCGAATTGACCCGGTTAATCTCAAGTATTATCTCGGCCAGGAACTGTCTGATCTGCATGAGATGCTGGGCAATCAGATTATTCTGGCGATTCGCCATGACTGTTTGCGTTATCACGATAACTGCATGAACTGCGAGGAACGCGGACTGGATGCGGCTTCCGATTTCGTCAAGCAGTTACCGGAGCTGCGCCAGGTTCTGGCCACCGATGTTCGGGCGGCGCTTGAGGGTGATCCGGCCGCCAAAAGTGTCGACCAGGTAATCTTCAGTTATCCCGGTTTGTTCGCGATTTCCATTTACCGCATGGCGCATCAGCTGCACCATCTTGAGGTGCCGCTGCTGCCGCGGATGATGACCGAATATGCGCACAATCTGACCGGTATCGACATCAATCCGGGGGCGCACATCGATGAAAGTTTCTTTATCGACCACGGTACCGGCATCGTTATTGGTGAAACCACGAGAATCGGTCGCCATGTTCGAATTTACCAGGGGGTTACCTTGGGAGCGCTCTCCCTGCCCCGGGATGCGGGCGAAAGCCTGCGTAACACCAAGCGGCACCCGACTATCGAAGACGACGTTATTATTTACGCCGGGGCCACGATTCTTGGCGGCGATACCGTGATTGGCGCCCGTTCGGTTATCGGCGGCAACGTTTGGCTGACCTCCTCAATTCCTCCCGATACCAAGGTTCTGCAGAAGCCTCATCCCCCGGTTTACAGTGGCGGTAAAAAAGAAGAGGCTTGATTGTTTACGGAGATAAAGAGATTCCACGGGGACAGGGCGTTCTTTGTTGCCGGGGTTTGCGCCGGTGGCAGCGGCAACTTTGCGCGGGCCGGGGCCGCCGGCTTCGGTTTGGTTGCGGCGGCATAATTTACCGCAAATTGTGATCGGATTTCGGCGCGAAGTGGACCCGATGTGGGCTAAGCGGGGGCGCGGGCATCATTTTCTCGTGACAGGTGTGGGGTGATTTTCTCTGATGCGTTCGGTGGGCAGGAAAACCGAGGGCCGGAGCCGCCGAGGGGTGGCGGCCTGGCTGGTTCTTTTCTGGGGCTTGGCGGCCTTTTTTTACTGGCTGGATCAAAGCTCCTGGTTTAAAAATACGGTTAACGAGCCCTATGCGCGTTTCTCGGCCTTGCTAAGCTCCAAGCTTCTGTTCTTGCTGGGACTTGAATGCCGGCTGGACGGAAATGCTCTGGTCCTTGCCGGTAAAACCTTTACGGTTGCTGAAAGCTGTACCGGAAGTTTTGTGTTTTTTCTGGTGGCAGCAGTCATACTCGCCTTTCCCGCCTCGTGGAAGGAAAAGCTTTGCGGTCTGGGCGGTGGTTTTGTCACAGTCTTTTTGCTTAATTTGCTGCGAACCCTATCGATCGTTTTGCTGGCATCGCGCTTTCCGGGGTCTTTCTGGGGGATGCATGTTATCGCTGGTCAGGCCTTGATGATTGCCGGGAGCACGCTTTTTTTTATCTGGTGGGCCCGGGGAGTGGGTCAGGGCGGAGCTCTGTTGCTGCCCGGTCGGCGTTTACGGGCAGGGGTCTTGCTTTACGTTGGTGCTTTTATTGTCAGCTACGGGATCTATAATGTTTTTCTTGGCAGCTCGTTCGGTGTCTGGAGCATGGATCTGGTTATTCGGCACGCGGCCCAGCTGCTGGGTTTATTGGTCGAGACCCAGCATCAGGGTCAAATGATTCAGACCGCGCGCAGCTCGATCAGGGTTGTGCACAGCTGTCTCTCCAGCCCGGTTCTGGTTTTGTTTCAGGCCGCGATCGTGCTGCTGCCCTTTTCCTGGCCGGGGCGCCTGCTGATCTATGCGGCCACTTTTTTTCCACTCTACTATTTTTATCATGTGACCCGCACGGTTTTCGCGATCTGGTTCATGGGGGCGGGACGAGACGTTAATTTTGCCTATAACTTTTTTGGTCAGGTGGCCCTGGTCAAAGCCCTGCTTCTTTTTTCGGTTTACTATTGGGCCGGCCGGCGCCGGGTTACAAGTTTTGGCCGGCAGTTGTTGCTGATGTTGCTGGCAGTGCTTCCGGCTTTCGGTCTGGCTTTGCTGGTTGGAAGCTTCTGGCGCGATCACGGTCTGCCCTTTTTGTGGGCTTGGTTCGGAAGTGGGGGGATGTTTTATAATCCAGGTCGGATCATCAGCCTGATGCCGGTTTTTCACTCCTTTATCTGGCTGGCTCTGATGTTGACCACGCCGGTTCCGGATCGGCGTCGGCTTGTAATTTTGGCCCTGGGCGGAATTGTCGGGATCAACTTGCTTTTTGCGCTGGCGGTCTCCGTGGTCTTGGTTCTGAACCTGGCTCCGCATCCTTGGCTGCTTAAAACAGTAAATATTTTTCTTCCTTTTATCGTCTGGCTTCTGGTTTTACAACGACAGAAAGAATTCGGCGCCCCGGTAAAAATGACTGGTTGATTTCTGCCGGTCTCGAATTGTCGAGCATGGATGATGGATAAAGCATAAAGTTCCTGTTCCTCAGGTGCTCCGAGCGCAAATTTGCCCTTGCGAAAGACAAGGTCGGAGGCGGGATATAATTCTGTCTGGACTGGATAGCTCTGAGCTTGAATATCGTTGCGGGAAGGATCCGTTGGCTTTGCCGGGTCTTTGGTCGGGGCCGCAAGTTTTAGATTTTCCGGGGCTTGGCTTTTTGTGAGGCGGCCGATCTGAAATTATTGATATGGGGCGGGCGTTTCATGCCTGATCTGG
This sequence comes from Pseudomonadota bacterium, assembly GCA_011049115.1. Lineage (NCBI taxonomy): Bacteria > Pseudomonadati > Pseudomonadota > Pseudomonadota bacterium. Next base: position 3,691 of record DSCM01000126.1, on the reverse strand, counting down.
TTCTGATGTCAGCTAATTCAAATGATAAAAATGCCACTGCCGGCGCGGAGTGTCGCTGGATTCCGCTAATCTTTTCCCTGCGTTTTATCTTTCGCCATTTCCGGCTTTTTCTTTTCAGCCTGTTGCTGGTGCTCGGCATGGGATTGTTGACCTGGCTGGGTTACCGGATCAGCGTAGGCCTGGTAACCGATCTGACCCTGGATTTTTTTCAGAAAGCACCCGAGTATAGTGGGGTGAAAGGTTGGTTGCTAGAGCAGGGCCGCTACCTTTTGCGAATTCTTTTTCTCTTTCTGTCCCGGGTGATCGCTTTTTATCTGGCCTTTCTTGGGGCTTATACCTTGACCTCTCCGGGTTACGCTTTTTTGAGTGCGGCGGCGGAAAAAAGTTATCTGGGAGAGTCTTTCACGGACGATCCCCTGACTTGGGCCGGGATGATCAGGGATCTGGTCGAGGCGGCCAAAATCGCCGTTTTCGGGATTTTGATCTCGGTGGTTGCCATGATCCTGAATCTGATTCCGGGTTTCGGCGCCCTGTTGGTAAGCTTGCTTTACGTTCTCTATTCAACCCTGATGTTTGTCGATTATCCGGCTTCGCGTCGACGTTTAAGTCTTGGCTGGAAAGTTGCCTGGCTGCGAAAGAACTGGTTGCGATCGCTGCGACTGGGCTGGTTGCCGGCGTTGATCAGTATGCTCCCCGTGGTGAATGTTTTTGTTATGGCGCTTTTGTTTCCATTGTTTACCGTGCATGTTACGCTTAACTTCATTTGTCTGGAAAAATCCAGATCCCGTTGACCCCCTCGTTGTGAAGGGCTGCCCCAGCCGGTCTTTGAAAAGTCCGGCCGCCTGCGGTCAGAAAAGTTAGTTTGTCGAACCGATGGAATCCAATCGGTTCTGGTTTGGGAGAAAATGGTGACTCCGGCCGTAAATGTCCTGAAAAAAGCGAAAACCAGCTTTACCTTGCATCAGTATGAACATGACCCCGCAGTTACCGCCTACGGTGCCGAGGCCGCAGCAAAACTTGGAATCAGTGGCGATCGGATTTTCAAGACCCTGATCGTTGCCGTGGGTGATAAAAAACTGGCGGTGGCGGTGATTCCGGTTTCCTGCCAACTCAATCTGAAAGCCGCGGCTCAGGCTTTCGGGGTCAAAAAGGTGCTGCTGGCCGAACCTGAGACAGCCACCCGGGTGACGGGTTATCTTCTGGGCGGCGTCAGTCCTTTGGGGCAGAAGAAAAAACTGCCGACGCTGATTGCGCGGGAAGCTTGCGCCTGGCCGACAATCTACATCAGCGGTGGTCGTCGGGGGCTGGATATCGAGATTGCTCCGGCGGATTTGGCCCGCCTGCTTGATTCCGGCTTTGCCGTCCTGGTTTGAATTCGGAGAAGGACGGCTTCCCCCCCCCTGTGGTTTTGGACCGACGGTACGACTTTTTCTTGTCGCCGGCGGCTTTTGTTACTTTGGTAACAAAAGCGCTTGACATTTGTATACTGTATATACTAAAGAGGCCAATCTTGTGTCTTTTTTATCAAAAGCGGAGTTTTATAACCAAAAATTATAGCTGAATGGCAAGGAGTCGCTCGTGAACAGGATTGTCGCGAAAGAGGAATTCTCGCAGAATCCCGGTGTCAAGATGATGCAGATTGAAGCGCCGCGGATCGCCAGGAAGGCGAAAGGCGGCCAGTTTGTGGTCTTTCGTCTCAACGAAACCGGAGAAAGAGTGCCATTGACGGTGGCCGATACTGATCCTGAAAAGGGCTTGGTGACGATTATTTTCCAGGAGGTCGGCAAAAGCACGATGGCGCTGGGTAAGCTGGAAGTCGGAGATTGTCTGGCCGATTTTATCGGTCCCCTGGGCAAGCCCACGCATATGGCTGATTATGGTACGGTTCTTTGTGTCGCGGGTGGTATCGGCATCGCGCCGACCCATAATATCGCCAAGGCTTTAAAAGCCCATGGGAATAAGGTTATCTCAATAATCGGGGCGCGGACCAAGGAGCTTCTTTTCTGGGAGGATAAGATGCGGGCTTTGAGTGATGAACTCTATGTCTGTACGGATGATGGTTCCTATGGGATTCACGGTCTGGTGACCAAGGTTGAACAGGAACTCCTCGAAAAGAACCGGGAAAGTGGGGAGATTAATCTGGTAATCGGTATCGGGCCGCCGATAATGATGAAGTTTGTTTGTAAAACCTCCGAACCTTTCGGCATTGAAACCATGGTGAGTCTGCCGACTATCATGGTGGATGCGACCGGTATGTGTGGGGCTTGTCGGGTGACGGTCGGTGGTGAGACCAAATTTGTTTGTGTCGACGGTCCTGAATTCAACGGTCACAAGGTTGATTTCGACGAGATGCTGAAACGGCAGACCATCTATCTTGAACATGAGAAAGTCGCGGTCGAACGCTTCCGGCATGGGGCAGGCTGCAGTTGTTGCGAATGTGGAGGTAATGTATAATGGCTGAAGAAAATAAGGCTAATAAGCTGCCCCGGCATGCGATGCCGGAACAGGCCGCCAAGGTCAGAGCCCGCAATTTCGAAGAGGTGCCTTTCGGTTACTCGAAAGAAACGGCGATGCTGGAAGCCGGACGCTGCTTGCGTTGCAGTAAGCCCAAATGTGTTGAGGGTTGTCCGGTCAATGTCAAAATCCCGGAATTCGTCGGTCTTATCGCGGATGGCGATTTTATCGGGGCCGCGCATAAGCTGAAAGAAACCAACGCGTTACCGGCGGTTTGCGGTCGGGTTTGCCCGCAGGAGAGCCAGTGTGAGTCAAAATGTGTCCTGGGTAAAAAAGGTGAGCCCGTGGCTATTGGTCGGCTCGAGCGTTTTGCTGCCGATTATGAACGCAGTCAGGGCCGGGTCGAACTTCCGCAAATCCTGCCGGCAACCGGGAAAAAGGTGGCGGTTATCGGCGGAGGCCCGTCTGGTCTGACCGTGGCCGGCGATCTTATCAAGTTGGGGCACCAGGTCACGATTTTCGAAGCCCTGCACAAAACCGGTGGTGTTCTGGTCTATGGTATTCCCGAATTTCGTTTGCCCAAGGCAATTGTGCAGGCTGAAGTCGACTACCTTAAGGCGCTTGGGGTTGAAATTATTGAAAGTTATGTCATCGGTCAGATTGAGACGGTCGACGAGCTGTTGGATCGTTTTGATGCCTGTTTTGTCGGCACCGGAGCCGGCTTGCCGGTATTTATGAAACTGGAAGGGGAAAATTTGAATGGGGTTTACTCGGCGAATGAATATCTGACCCGATCCAACTTGATGAAAGCCTACCTTTTCCCCGAATACGATACCCCGATTGTCAAAGGCAAGAAGGTTGCGACCTTCGGAGGCGGTAACGTGGCGATGGATTCTTCTCGTACCGCCCTCAGGCTCGGAGCGGAAAAATCATATATTATCTATCGCCGTTCCCTGGATGAAATGCCGGCGCGGGCCGAGGAGGTGCATCATGCCCAGGAAGAAGGCGTGGAATTTCTTCTGCTCGCCAATCCTCAGCGTTTGATCGGTAATGACAAAGGCTGGTTGACCGGGGTTGAATGCGTTCGCATGGAGCTTGGCGAACCGGATGAGTCCGGCCGCCGGCGGCCGCAGCCGGTTGCCGGTTCTGAGTTTGTGGTTGAGGTTGACACGGTGGTGGTGGCTATCGGTAATGGTCCGAATCCCCTGGTGCCGTCGACGACCCCGGATCTGAAAAC
>DSCM01000125.1 GCA_011049115.1 Pseudomonadota bacterium | reverse complement strand
CAAACGTTCCGCTTCCTGATAAAAAACCATGTCGTAAAGGGTGTGACCCGGAGCGGCATAGGCCCGCCAGTCGGGAAAGCCGGGCAGCTCCTGACCATCATCAAGCAGAAAATCGGGCTGCAGACGGCGTGGGTACCAGGCCCGCTCGAGGCGGCCGAAACGTTGTCTGGCCGAATAATGACCGAGCAGGGTATCGATCAGGTGCTGAGCCCTGCCACCGATGCCCCGATACCATTGATCAATCTCACGATGGGCGGCAATCTTCGTGGCCTGGCGCCGCCGCAGACGCGGTGCTCCTCCAGCGTGATCGGGATGCATATGGGTAACCAGGGCCAGGCTCAGCTCGACCGGTGCCCGCGCCATTTGATTTTCCATATAGCTCTCGACCCGCAGCGCATCAAAACGAGCTCCGCCATCAAGCAATAAAACCCGGTCATGATATTCAACCAGGTAGAGGGTTGCGATATAGCCCTTGACGCGGTGTAAAATGAATGGGTAATCAGCCATGTTTACGAAATACAGGAGATTACTTAAAAAGGCAAAACAAAAAGGGAGCCGCTGGACAACTCCCTTTTGTCACGCAAGGCAATGGAACCGCCTTGACGTCTCAGTCCTGACGACTGGTAATTTCAACCAAGTGATAACCGAAATCGGTTTTCACCGGGCCATGCACCTTACCCACTTCACCATTAAAAACCACGGTGTCGAATTCAGGCACCATCTGCCCCGGCGAAAACTCCCCCAGAGCGCCGCCCTGACGACCGGAAGGACACTTTGAATGCGCCGCCGCCAACTCGGCAAAAGCCTCTCCGCCTTCAATCCGGGTTTTCAGCTCCAGACAACGAGCTTCAGTGTCCACCAGAATATGTCTTGCACTCGCTTTAGCCATGCTTATCTCCTTTAAAAATTCACCACCACCATGATTAACTTTTGTGATCCACCCCAAATATCTGAAAACGCGACCCCATACCACAAGCCGACCGACAATGTAAAGCAGAAGCGGACCATCGCCAAGCAAATCCCTGACGCGAAATTTATTTGAAAAATCCGGATCACCCGGACCGATATAAACCGGACCAATGGACCAAGCCAAAACAGTAGTGCGGCAACTATTAGTATGCTATAAGAGAAACTCTGAAGGGACTTAAGGTCAGTCCGTTTTCGGTCTGCCTGACCTGAAAGCTTCATTCTGAATTGCTTTTTCAAGCTCTCGTAGACGACGTCGCCCTGCAGACATAGCATAAAAGCACAACCGTTGAACAGGCGCCCGAAAAAACGGCCGTCTCCGGCAAAGCTGGTGACGGCCCGGCCTTGCAACCACAACGCTAGCCGACCCCGCGCACAGCGTGGATTAAGCTGATATCCGGATTAATCAAGGCAAAATGACCCGCTGGCTTATCTTTACTATCTGCACACTCTTCTTTCTGCGTTTTTCATGGCGAAGCCTGGGAAACCCCGCCAGCCATGGTTTTTATCGTTTTTTTGTTCTTGAGGGGCTCCTGGGCCTGATTTTACGCAACCATCCCCACTGGTTTAAAAACCCTTTCGCGCCCCAACAACTTTTTTCCTGGCTGCTGCTGCTGGCCTCGATCTTTTTTGTCCTTCACTCGCTGCAACTGCTCAAGGAGCACGGCGGCCAGTCCGAACGCACAACCATGCCGGAAAACCATGCGTTTGAAAACACCGTGGAACTGGTTGAAAAAGGGCTCTATCGCCATGTCCGCCATCCCATGTATGCCTCCCTTCTGTTTCTGGGCTGGGGGCTTTTTTTAAAAACATCACCCTGTTTAACCTGGCCCTTATGGGGGGGGGTCAGCTTCGCGCTACTGATCACGGCGAGAATCGAGGAGCATGAGAATCTCCGCTTTTTCGGCAGCGCCTATCATCATTACATGCAACGCACGCGACGATTCATTCCTTGGGTGCTCTGATGCGGGAGTATATCCCGCAGCCCAAACTTTACCGTGCGGCGGTCAAGATTGGAGTTACTTAACAAAAGACAAGACTGAGCTTTGCTTCGCCCGGCTTTGCTCAGGGGACAGCATTAAATCCTGTCCCCTGAGCCGGGATTATGCAACCCGCAGACAAAACTGCGGCAGCGAGTTGCCAACCCGACAAACTCCGAACCATTCAGCAAACCGTCAAGGTTTTCATGAAAAAGATACTCGTGCTCTATTATTCGCAGAGCGGACAACTGGAAGAAATCATGCGCCACCTGGCCGCCCCCCCTACTTCAGGACAGGATGCTCAAATGTGATCTGCGCCCGGTGAAACCGCTGTCTCCCTATCCTTACCCCTGGCCTTTTTACACCTTTTTTAACTGTTTTCCCGAAGCGGTCGGCCTGGATGGCTGCCCCGTGGAAAACCTGACCGAGACCCAGGATTACGACTTGATCATTTTAGGCTACACGGTCTGGTTTCTCTCCCCCTCAATCCCGATCACCGGTTTTCTGAAAAGTCCGCAGGCCCGAACTCT
>DSCM01000124.1 GCA_011049115.1 Pseudomonadota bacterium | reverse complement strand
TCGTGGTACTGGTCCGGTACGGAGTATGCAGCCAATCCGGATAACGCCTGGATCATTTTCGATAATCACAACTGGTCAAATTTCGGTTGTCATAACTAAGCAGCTTTGCCGAACCCCAAACCCACCGGGTTTCAGCCCAGCCAACCCTGAACCTTCACGGGCACCTTTCCAGCCCCGGCCAATCATTACCCTATAACAAGATCGGGCTTATTGAACAATGGATTGAGTCCGACCCGCCAGCAGGATATTCTGGGCGGCGAGCAGCGCGTCTTATCGATCAGCGGGCTGCTTGCCTTCGGATCAGTCGACATGATAGTTCCCGGCGGTCGCCATGAGGTTAAGCCGGCTTTTTCAGCTTTGTCGTGAGCAGGACGGCAAGGCCGGTCAGCATGGCGCAGAGCCAGAAAGCGATGCGGAAAGAGCCGGTAAGATCGGCGAGGTAGCCGGCCGTGGCCGGGCCGATAATCTGGCCGACGCCGAAAAACAGGGTGATAAAACCAAAAGCTCGCGGCGCTTGCTCGGCCCCCAGATAGTCGCCGACCGTGGCCGCCATGATCGTGGGAATGCTCCATACCGCCAGTCCGAAGATTCCGATCGAAAGATAGAGACAAAAATTCGGCAGCCGGGCCGCTACCAACAGGTAGGCTATGGTAAACAAACCATAGATCAGCATGATGCTCCGGCGGCGGCCGATGCGGTCCGACAGCGAGCCGAACAATGGCCCGGAAAACAGGCTCAAGGCTCCGACCGCGGCCCAGAAGGTGCCGGCCGCGCCTTCGCCGAAGCCTTTTTCCTGGACCATCATGACCACGATGAAGGTCGCGTAGACGACATAGGTGGCGCCGAACAGTGAGTAGATCAGGCCGAGATGGATCATGGTGCGCCGGGCGGGAGCGGCGGCGCGGCCCGCGGGATGGCCGGAGTCCGTCACGGGTCTCGGGGTTGCCGGGGGATCGACACCTAAGGGTTCAAGCCCTTTTTCCCGAGGGTGGTTGCGCAGCAGCAGGCCGACGATCAGAGCCGCGGCCAGGGTCATCAGGCCCATGCTCCACCAACCGGTGCGCCAGCCCTCGAGGCCCAGGCTGCGATTGATATAGGGGATATAAAACCCGGCAAAGATAATCGCCAGGCCGTTGCCGGAAAGCATGACACCGGCGGCGCGGCCCCGCAGGCTGCGACGAAACCAGTGCGAGATCAGTCCCATCATCGGCACGTTGGCCAGCCCGCTGCCGACCCCGGTCAGAAAATACAGACCAAGAATCACCGCGAAGTTGCCGGCCCGGCTGATGAGCAGCATGGTGGCCGCCACCAGAAGCAGCCCCCAGGTGATTGTCGTCCGGGTGCCGAGACGCCCGGCCACTTTGCCGGCCAGGGCGACCGCGACCATGTAGCCGACGAAATTACCGGTGCCGATCAGGCCCATCTGGGAATGGCTGAGCTTGAGAAAACCGCCCATCGCCGGCAGCAGCATGCCCAGGGAAAAACGACCCAGGCCCAGGCAGGCGAAAAGAACCAGCAGGCCGCTGCCGACAATTATCCAGCTGTAATGCGGGCCGGTTTTTTTCTGCTGGTGGGCGGGGGCCCCGGACGGGGACTTGCTTGAGGTCGCGGGCATGGGCTTTTCCTGTTTTAAGGCTTGACAAGGGCCGGCAGAAATTAGTTGTCGCCGGGTTCAGAATAATGTTACAGAAAAATATCCGGCGCAGAGCCAAAAATTAGTAACGTAATTGTTTGGCTTTGTCCATGTTTTTTCAGGCGCGGCTTTGAATGTCGGAGGTTGTTTAAACAAGTAAGCGGTTCTCGTGACCGCGGCGGAAGAAAGGCAGGTTCATGATGGTGGAAGTCGATTACGATAAAATGATAGCTTTTCACGGGCACAGCTGCCCGGGGCTGGCCATGGGCTATCGCATGACCAGGGCGGCCATGGTTTATCTGGAGCAGCGGCAGCGTTCCGAGGATGATGAACTGGTGGCGATTACGGAAAACAACGCCTGCGGCGTCGATGCCCTGCAGTTTATCAGCGGTTGCACCTTCGGGAAGGGCAATCTGATTTTCAAGGATTACGGCAAGCAGGTCTATACCTTTTACGACCGTAAGACCGGGGCCGGGGTCCGGGTTTCTCTGAACCAGATGAAAATTCCCGGCGATCTGCGCAGCAACCGGCCAGAATTTATCAAATGGCTGCTGGCGGCCGATGAGGACCGCTTGGTTTCTCTTCAGCCGGTCCGGATTGACGAGCTCGAGAAGGCTCGGGCGATGGCCTCGATTGTCTGCGAGCTCTGCGGCGAGGCGGCCATGGAAAGTCGAATCCGGGAGCATCAGGGGAAAAACTACTGCATCCCTTGTTATGAAAAGCTGGTTTGAGCCGGCCCCGCCCGGCGGAGTAAAAACGGCAAGTTGGTCAAAACCTATGGGACTGATTGTGAATCAGGGTTGGTAGTTATCGGATCGGAGCATGCTTTTTCATGAATCTCTGTCAACTTTTGCAGACGGAACGCCGGGCTCTGATAGACGAATGGGTGCGCCAGTTAAGTCGAACGATCAGCGCCCGCTACCGCGAGCGGGCCTTAGCGGAGCTTCGGGAAACCGTGGCCCGGGCCTATGACGGCAATTACTCGGTGATCTGCGACCATGATTGGCAGCCGATTGAGGATTTTATCGTTTTTATCACCCGCCTGCGTCTGGAACGCGGTTTTTCCCTTTCCGAGGTACAGAAGGCTTTCGGTATTTTCCGTGTCATTTTGCTTCGTCGCCTGCCTCTGGTTTTTCAGGGAGAGGAGTTGGTTAGCGCCCTGCTGGCGGTCAATAACTCGGTGGATGTTACGATCAATCGCTTCAGCGAATATTTTCAGGGTAAACATGAAGAGGAAATGCGGGGTTTTCTCGAAAACCTGGAGGGAAAGGTCAAGGAGAGAACCGAGCAGCTCTATAATTCGGAGAATCGTTATCGTACCCTGGTTGAAGAAATCAGTGACGGTTATTTTGTCTGTTATCAGGGCCGGCTGATCTTTGCCAATCGGGCACTTGGTCGCATGCTTGGGCGACGCTCGGAAAGGCTGGTCGGGAAGAGTTTTGCCGAGCTTTTCGCCGGCGGCGACGAAGAGCTGACCGCGGCGCTTGACCGGGAGGTTTTCGCGACCGAAGCCCTGAAGGCCGACGGCAGTCGCTTTCCGGTGGAAATTAAATTGAACCAGGTGCAGTATGACGGCCTACCGGCTCTGGCCGGGGTCTGCCGGGATATTGTCGAGCGGATGGCTCTGGCCCGGCGGGAGCTGGAAAATGAACGTCTGCTGGTGATCGGTCGGGTGGCCACGGTTTTTGCCCACGAGATTCGCAATTCGCTGTCTTCGATCAAGGTTAATGTCCGGGTCTTGCAAAGACGTCTGGAACTTGTGGAAAACGACAAGCGGCGGATGGGAATCATCTTGCGCGATATCGAGAAGCTGGACCGGTTGTTGCGCGATACCTTGTTGTTTTCGCGCCCGCTCGAGATCAATCCCCAGCTTTATGATCTTAATCTGTTATTGGCCGCCGCCGTGCAGCGTTTTGAAGCTCGTCTGGCCGCGTCCGGGATCAGGGTGATTCTGGAGCTTGACGAAAACCTGTCGAAACTGAAGGTTGACTGCGGCAGCATGGAGATTGTCTTTGACAATCTTATCGTTAATGCGATTGAGGCGCTGGCCGAAAGCGCCCACAAGCAGTTGAGCGTCAGGACCTTGCGGAGCAGCGATGAGGAAAGGGGATATGGGCTGGAGGTGGTGGTTGCCGACAGCGGTTGCGGTCTTGGCGATGCGGAGCTGGGGCAGATTTTTCAGCCTTTTTATACCACGAAAAAGAATGGAATCGGTTTGGGTTTGAGTAATGTTTTCAGGGTTGTAGAGCAGCATGGCGGTTTTATTACAGTCACCAGCGAGCTTGCTCGGGGAACCGTATTTAAGGTTTGGTTGCCGTGTCTGAAGCCGTAAAAATAGTTATTGTTGATGATAATCTTGAGCTGCTTGAAAGTCTGGAGCTCTATTTTCGTGAAAAAGGCTACCGGGTTGCCGCGGCGGTTAACGGTGAGGCCGGGCTTGAGTTGATCCGGCAAAGCCGCCCTCGGGTCGCGATTGTTGATCTGCGCCTGCCTGGTCTCGGCGGTCTGGAAATCCTGCGGGCTCTGCGCGGCGATGGGAGTCCCTGCCGGGTGGTCGTCATTACCGCCTATCAGGAGATGGAAACCACGGTTCAGGCGATTAAACTGGGGGCTTTTGATTATCTGCACAAGCCGATTGATATCGACGCCCTGGACGCGGTTGTCGAAAAAGCCTTGAGTGCTTTGCCCGAATCCGAATTTGTCCAGGTCGTGGCCGAGGATTTCAAGGAAAACACGATTGTTGGTCGCTCCAATGAACTTAAAGAGATTTTTAAGTTAATCGGTCTGCTTTCCGAGATCAAGACCACGGTTCTGATTGTCGGCGAAAGCGGCACCGGGAAGGAGCTGGTGGCCAGGGCGATTCACTATCACGGGGTTCTCGCTCGGGAGCCCTTTGTCGCCCTTAATTGTTCGGCGATTGTCGAAAATCTATTTGAAAGCGAACTCTTCGGTTATGAAGAAGGCAGCTTTACCGGGGCTCGCGGCAGTAAACCGGGTAAACTCGAGGTGGCCGGTAACGGCACCCTGTTTCTTGATGAAATCAGCGAGATTCCGGTGCATCTTCAGGCCAAGCTGTTGCGTTTTATACAAGAGCGTGAATTCGAGCGGGTCGGCGGCAATCGTCGCATAAAATTCAATGCCAGAATCATTGCCGCGACCAATCGTGATCTCGGACGAATGGTGGAAAACGCTGAATTTCGCGAGGATCTTTATTTTCGTCTCAAGGTTTTTGAGATCACGATTCCACCGCTGCGCAAACGCAAGGAGGATATTCCTCTGCTGGCTGAATACCTGGTGGAAAAGATCAACCGCAACCTGGGAAAAAACATTCAGCGCATTCCTTTGTCAGCGATCAATCGTTTTATGGAATATGACTGGCCCGGCAATATCCGGGAACTGGAAAATGTGCTCACCCGGGCCGTGGTCATGGCCAAGGGTGATTGCCTGCAGGATGACTGTATCGCCGACCTCCTGCAGCAGCCCCGGGCTTTATTCCCGTCTCCGTCGTCCCCAGGCCCGCTTGCAAACGTCCCGCTCCAGCCCTTGCGCGAAGTCGAAGCTCGCCACATCCTGACGGTTCTCGAACACTGTCACGGCAATATCTCCCGGGCCGCTCGTATTCTCGGCATTACCCGCCCGACTCTGCGCGCCAAGCTCAAATCCCTGTCGCCGGGTAACCCCGAGAACGATCCGCTTGGATAAAAAGAACCCACCTGGTAAAAAAATATCCATCTGTTTTTTGTCGCCTCTTCCCATTTAGTATGTAAAAAAAAATTCTATCGTCGGCGCGATAGCTTGATTTTTACAGGCTATAAAATTTATTTAATTACCTTGTTTTATTTGAAATTTTTGTTTGAGCTTTGATTTTGGTGGATGTTCTGGGCTATCCCCTTTTTCTGTTTTTAGTAAAATATTATTTTATGGTACGGTGTTTGCTCGGTTAAGGTGCGGGTTATTTGGTGCTGCTGGAATTTTATGCGATTTGGATTTTGGGAGGGGAGAATGAAGATTAGAACTGGATTAGTGGGGTTGTTGGTGTTTATAGGGGTTGGCCTTTTG
>DSCM01000123.1 GCA_011049115.1 Pseudomonadota bacterium | reverse complement strand
TACCGAGCTGAGATTCTGGAAGACCAAAATGGCAAACAGTATGTAGCACCATTTCCCGAAGAGGTTACGAAAGCGGCTCAGTATGGTCCCGGGATTAAGGCGCACTCAGTTTATTTGTCACAATATCAGCTGCTTCCTTATAAACGGGTACAGGAATACTTTTGTGAACAGCTGCAAATCCCTATCAGCGACGGCTCAATTTTCAATTTTAACCAGGAAGCATTTTTGCTGCTGGATGATTTTGAGAAAGCGGTCAAGTATAAGCTGATGACCGCCGGTTTAGCTCATGCCGATGAAACCGGAGTTAACATCGGCGGCAAACGCCGCTGGCTGCATTGCATGAGCAACGATTTATGGACTTGCTACTTTCCTCATGAAAAGCGGGGAACCGAGGCCATGGATGCCATGGGCATCCTTTTCTCTTGACGAGGTATACATTAAGCTGTACAAAACGATACCTGTTGTGTACCTTGTTTGCCTTTGCCGTCTTAATATGTGTGATATTTATGCAGCCTTTGAGAAAATTTACGGCCGGCATCGAAAAACTGGCCGATCGCGATCATTATCTTTTTTCTCTGCGCGATTTAAGTGCCTTGCTGCCGGAACTTTCGCCGGCCGCCTTTAAGGCTGTTCTCGGTCGGGGGGAGAAAAACGGTCTGTTGCAAAGGGTTTGTCGCGGATTGTACTTTTATCCCAAAGTTGCTTTCCCGCGCGATTTAGTTCTCTATCATGCCGCTGCCCGCTTGCGGGCCCATGAATTCAATTACATCAGCCTGGAATCGGCCCTCAGCGACGCCGGCATTATTTCCCAGATTCCTCTGCAATGGCTGACCTTGAAATCCAGCGGACGCAGCCATATTGTTGATTGCGCTGATTTTGGCAAAATTGAATTTGTTCACACCAAAAAAAAGCCCTCCGACCTCATGACTGATCTGGTTTATGATGAACGTTGCCGGTTGTGGAGGGCGTCTGTGGCTTTGGCCTTGAAAGATATGGTATCAGCCCGCAGAAGTATGGAGTTGATCGACATGGAGGCCATCAGTGAACTTGCTTGATAAGCTGGTTACTCAGGCCTTGACGGGTCGGGAGGAAATGCTCCCCCTGCGAACCGCGGTTGAAAAGGAGCTTTTGCATCATGACATCCTTAGAGAGATGAGTGATGCCGGATTGCTGAAAGATCTTACTTTTATCGGCGGTACCTGTCTTCGGGCGGTGTATGGCTCCCAGCGTTTAAGCGAAGATCTGGATTTCAGTGGCGGCCGTGATTTTGACCGAAAACAGTTGTTCGATCTCGGGTCTTTGCTGGTAGACCGGCTGCAGACAAAGTATGGCTTGCTGGTTGAGGTGACAGATCCCCAAAAGGAAACCGGCAACGTTTCAACCTGGAAAATGAAAGTTATAACCCATCCCCAAAGCCGTCATTTGCCGGCCCAGAAGATTAATCTCGATATCTGCGCGGTTCCCAGTTATGAGCGTTGCCCCAGGTTGTTACGCAATCATTACGGAGTCGAGATGGGCACCACCGGTCTGGTAATTCAGGCCGAGAGTCTGGGTGAAATTATGGCCGATAAGCTGCTGGCTTTCGCACTCAGGCCCAATCGCATCAAAAACCGCGACCTTTGGGATCTCGCTTGGCTGAAACAGCAGGGAGTGACGCCGGCACCGGGTTTACTGCTGAAAAAAATAGCCGACTATCAGTGCCATGTGGATGATTATCTTAAATTGTATAATCACCGCCTGCGGGCGATGTCTGAAGAACCGGCTGTCCAGAAAGAGTTCAATTTTGAGATGCAGCGTTTTCTGCCTCAGGGTTTGATCTGGAAGAGGGTTCAAGACGAAAACTTCTGGCCCTGTCTGGTTCAGCTTATGGCGTCGGAACTAAAATCGCAGGCAGAAGATAGCACTTTGTGAATATGAGAGAATTTTAAAAGTTGCCCCCCCTTTTTTTTCTCTTCCCGAAAGAGTGGCGGTGTTGACCTCGATTACCACCAAAAGAGTTCGTGAATTTAGCACGCCGGTTGGCGTCTTTGCTTAGCGCTGCCGTCCCCGCGCATCCTTTTTCCTGGGGATGGAGCGGATCGAAAGGGAAGGGTTGTCGTTTTTGATGGCGACCCCGGAAAGGGCTCTGGCAGATAAATTGCGCGAAGATCGTGGCGGCCCTCTGCGCAGCCTCAAAGAAATGTCGATTTACCTTTTTGACAATCAGCGTATCGATCCCGAGGTATTTCGAAGTCTTGATGCAAATCTATTCTCCCAACTCGCTGCCTGCATGAACTCAAGAAAGGTCTCAGTGGCCAATCGTCTGTTGCGGTGCTTACAGGAACGGTCGGCATGAATTAAGCTGTAATCGCCATGTTGGCCAAATACCCGCGGCAAAGCCTGGACGACCACCTTAACGCCTTGCCGGAAAAATGCATGCTGTTCTTTGTTGTAACTGGAAGCAGAGAGTGAATGGACAAGACTGGTTTGACCTGGTCTGGTATGTCGGTCGGAAAGTTCCGCTTAATCTGACTCACCTGGAGGCCTGTATGCTTCAGAGTGGCCACCTGGAACCGGAAACGACTCTGGATGAGACTAGTCTCCGCCGGCTTTTGCTGGAAAAAATCGAAAAACTGCCAATTACCAATGCTCAGGAAGACGTTCGTCGATATCTGCGAAACCCGGTGGATATCGAAATTTGGTCGCGGGACTTTTTTGTTGCTGTCAGTCGGCAGCTGATCTGCGAAAAAACGGGGTCTCGAAAAAACGGGGTCTGACCCCGGTTTTTCCTTAATGGCAAATGTGTACTAAAAACGTAGGCCGTTTTCAATGCGAGGTTTCGAATGCAACAGCTGAGTATCCGGAAAATGCGCTCCTCTCTGGTACAATTGGATCATCTTTTAGAAGATGCCGGTGAGTTGGTCCTTACTCGTCATGGAAAGGCCATCGCCAGGATTCTGCCTATCCGTAGACAGAAAAAAAGGCCCAGTCATGCCGATTTGCGTCGTTGCATGCCTTGCCTTGATACGGTTTCCGCGGCATTGATTCGCAGAGATCGCGATGAACGCTGACAGATGCTTTGCACCTGGCGATTGTCAGAAGCCATGGTATCGCAACAGTGGCGACAGCCGATGCGGTTATGGCCAAGGTTGCAACCGAGATAGGGTGTGGAGTAAAATTGTTTTAAATAAGCCGCGCTCGCCCCTTTTTCTTCTTTTCCAGGGAGGAGATGAGAACGCATGTGCATGTGCAATGCGAACAGGGTGGTTGAAAAGTGCAAATAAAAATGCTTTAAAAAAATAAAAAGGTGTTGCAAAGATTGGATAAAATATCAATAATAACATTTACTTAATGCAGGAAAACCTCTATAATGGGCATCAATGATCATCACAAAACATCAGCCCAAAATAGAGGTTTTCCAT
>DSCM01000122.1 GCA_011049115.1 Pseudomonadota bacterium | reverse complement strand
CTTTGCAAAAGTCACTGGCAAAGATCAGTTTGAAGGCGGGGCCCTGGTGTCGTCTGTAAAGGGTCGGATGCAGGTCCGGCAGACCGGGCCGGCGGGGTTATTTTAGGGTTGACAAATGGGTTTGAATAGCTCAGTATCCTTAAAGACTGTTCACTCTAGGGTCTGGATGTCTGAAATAATCGCGGAATTTTAGGCTCTTCTGGGAACATGACCTTGTTTCCGGAGGAGAGCGGGGTTCTTGTTCTCAAGAGAAGCAGGCGCGCTGAATAGTTGCGGTATTCTTGATACCGGAGGGGATATGCGAATGAGATTGTTCGCGGCGGCGCTTATTTTTTTTCCCCTGGCGGTTTTCCCGGCGGAGCCGGCTGCGACCCTGAACCGAGAGGTCGACGCGAAGATTATCGCTGAAGTCAAGACCCTGGCGCCGGAGCTTGAGGTCGGCAGTTTTGCCGGTCGTCAGGGGATTCGCATTGTTTATGCCGGCGCGGTAATTGATCGGGCGCTGGGGGTGGTCCTGCTGGTCAACGGCCGTAACGAGAGCCTGATCAAATACCTTTCGGTTATCGGCGAGCTTAACCGCGCCGGTTTTTCCGTTTATACCTACGATCATCGGGGGCAGGGTTTTTCCGGCCGGCTTTTACCCGAGCCGCAGAAGGGTCATGTCGACGACTTTGCCGATTATGTGGCCGATCTGCGCTGTTTTTGCGACCATATCGTTCGGCCCCGCTCGTCGGGGAAAATTCTCGGGTTGGCTCATTCTCTGGGCGGGACCATCGCTCTGCAGTATGCCCTGACCTATCCGCGGGAGTTCGCGGGCCTGGTCCTGGCGGCTCCGATGCTGGGTTTTTCCACGGCCCCATGGCCGGCTTTTCTGGTGCCGACCCTATTGGCTCTGCTTGATTTCTGCGGTTGTGAGCAAAATTATATCATCGGCGGCGGGCCTTTTATCCCGGAGCCTTTTACGGAAAATAATCCGCTTAATTCCGATCGTGAAAGCTATACGGCTTATCAGCGGCTGCTGGCGGAGCAGCCCTTGCTCCAACTCGGTTCACCAACCAATGCCTGGGTCAGGGAATCCCTGCGGGCGATCAGAAGGATCGAGGTCGAAGCAGCCCGCCTGGAGCTCCCCATCCTGTTGCTTCAGGCCGGGGATGAACGGGTGGTTGACAACCGGGCCCAGCGCCGCTTTTGTCGGCGGGCGGGAAACTGCCGTTTGTTGGCGTTTCCCGGTTCCCGCCATGAAATTCTGATGGAAAGACCGGAAATAAAGATTCCGGCCCTGCAAGCGGTGATCGATTTTTTCCTTGCTTTATGCCGGTAAAAGGCCGTCGTTTTTTCCTTTGTGAAATTAATGAGAAGCAGGTGTGGGGATGCCATGAGGTATTGTGAGATAAAGCAGGCCTGGCTGACAAAGGTGGTGCTTTTCCTGTTTCTGAGCATCGGTTGCGGTTGGTCTCCGTCGGTTCAGGCTCAGAAAACAATCAGCAATGGGGTTCTGGCCAAGCTGGCTCATACCCGTGATCTTCTGGCGGAAAAGGTTTTGGCGGTGCTTCTGACGCAGAAGGAAATAAATACAGGGGAGGAGCATGTCGGTTCCTATAGTTGGACCATTCCGCAGAATTATCAGAAGGTGCATGAATGCCTGCGGGATCTAAAGGTGGCTCCCTATGAGAATTTCGGTCGGATTACCCTGCAAGCCGTGTTGGCCGCTTACTGGCTGGCGTTTTTTCTGGCCGGGGTTTTTCTGTTTTACACCTATGCCCAGAAGCTGAAAAACGATAGACGGGCCCGCCGGGCCCTGCAGCAGTCCAAGGACTTTCTCCAGAATGTCATCGACGCCAATCCGGATCCGGTGGTGATTTCCGCTGATTATGATGTTCTGTTTGCCGATCACTCGGCCCGTGAACTTGCGGTCGGCGGTCGCGGTTTTACCGAGGCTGAAACCTTGAAGTGCTATGAGCTTTTGTATGGTCTGAATCACCCCTGCGAGAGCCGGGATGGCTTTCAATGCCCGCTGCGGCAAGAGAAAAACATGTTGCCCGAGACGAAGAACAACAAAACCATGCGCGATTCCAACGGCGAGTTGAGAAGTTTTGAGATTGCCATGGCGCCCTTGCCCTGTAACGGCGAATTTATCGGCATGGTTGAGTCCTTTCGCGATGTCAGCAGCCGGGTCAGGGCCGAGCAGGCTCGTTACTGTCTGGAAAGAGCGGTTGAGCAGACCGGTGAAACCATTGTTATCACTGACGCCGGAGGCGACATACAATATGTCAATCCGGCTTTTGAAAAGATTACCGGGTATCGGCGCGAGGAAGCCCTCGGCCGGAATCCGCGCTTTCTGCAAAGCGGTGAGCATGACCGGGCCTTCTATGAAAAGCTGTGGCAAACCCTGCTGCGGGGGGAAACCTGGCAGGGTGAGCTGGTCAATCGCCATAAAAACGGCGAGATCTACTATGAGGACGCGACCATCTCGCCGATCTATGACCAGGAGCGGCGGTTGATAAACTTCATCGCCGTTAAAAGGGATGTGACCAAACTGAAACGCTCGCAACAGGCCCTGCAGGAAAGCGAGGAATATCACCGCAGTCTGTTCAATGATTCCCCGGTGCCGCTTTTTCTGCAGGACTTTTCGGCGGCGGCGCTCAGGGTTGAGGAAATCAGGGCGGGCGGCGTCGACGACCTGAGGGCGTATTTCAAACAAAACCAGAAGCTCCTGGTGGAGCTGGCGGCGCTGGTTGAAACCACGGAAATGAACAAGGCGGCGCTTGAACTTTATCGGCTCGAGGATTCGCCGGCGCCGCGACAGGTTCTTGGCACAATCCTGGTGCCCGATGATTGTCTGCATTTCGCCGATCAGCTCGCGGCTTTTACCAGTGGTCTTGACTGGTACGATGGCAGTGGTCGCAATCAGGATAGCGACGGTAAAATTCTGCATGTTCTGATTAAGAAGGTGGTGATCAACCGCGCTCGGAACGGGCTCGCCAAGGTGCTGAGCGCGGTTAACGATGTCTCCGAGCTGCACCAAATGAATGAGCTGAAGAACAGTCTTGAGGATCAACTGCGGCAAGCCCAGAAAATGGAAGCCATCGGTACCCTGGCCGGCGGCATCGCCCATGACTTCAACAATATCCTGACTTCGATTATCGGTTATTCGGAACTGGCCTTGCTTGGTCTGCCGGAGGACGGCGAGGCGTATAAAAAAATCACCCAGGTAATCGCCTCGGGAAATCGCGCCTCGATGCTGGTGGGCCAGATTCTGACCTTCAGTCGTAAGGAGAAAACCAGCTTGCTGGTGCTCGAGCCTCATCTGGTTGTCAAGGACGCCCTGACAATGCTGAGTTCGATGCTGCCGGCAACGGTAAGCATCGAAACCGAGATTGATTCAGACTGCGGGCAGGTGAAAGCCGACCCGACCCAGCTCTATCAGATTGTGACAAACCTCTGCACCAATGCCTTTCAGGCCCTGGACAAACAGAAGGGGATTCTGCGGGTTACCTTGCAGCGCCGGGAGCTGGAGGGGCGCGAGCGAGCGGTCGCCGCCGGTGAGTTTGCGGGTCCTTTTGTGGTTCTGTCGGTTACCGACAATGGTTGCGGTATGGATTCGGCGACGCGGGAGAGGATTTTCGAGCCTTATTTCACTACCAAGGCGCAGGGGCAGGGGACGGGGCTGGGGCTGGCGGTGGTGCATGGGATTGTCGAAAGTTATGGTGGTTTTATCGAGGTTTCGAGTGAACTCGGCCAAGGAACCAGTTTTGAGGTTTATCTGCCGGTTTACAGAGAGACTTCGGCTGCGGTCGAGACCCCGTCCACGGTGTCCAGGAGTAGCGCTTTACCACAGGGCACGGAAAAGATTCTGCTGGTTGACGATGAAGAAACCATCGTCAACCTGGAGAAAACGATTTTAAAACGCCTGGGTTATCTCGTGGTCGCGACGACCGAGGCCCGGGAAGCGCTGGCCATGATCAAAGCTGATGCGGAAACCTTCGCTTTGTTGATCACAGATCAGAGCATGCCGTTTCTGACCGGTGAGGAGCTGGCCCGGGAGGTCGCGAAAATTCGTCCTGCGCTGCCGGTTATTTTATGTACCGGTTACAGTTCGGTGCTGTCGAAAAAGGAGGCGCTGGCGGGCGGCGTCATCCGGAAGGTCTTTAAAAAACCCTTGAGTTTACAAGAACTTGCCGTCGGCATCAGGCAGGTATTGGATAACCCTGAAGGTTCCTGAACCGTTGATTGTAGAAAGGTGAGATAAAATTTATGGCAATATCATCCTCCCGTAGAAATCGTCTAGTACAAGGTCTGCAGCGGCGGCTTACACAGCGTCTGCGGCGGCATAAGGCCAACCTGACCTGGCTTCAGGCCAATATGAATCCTGATTTTTTCCGGACCATGAAAGATCATCCCGAGGTTGTCGATCTGCTTGTCGCCGGTCTCGATACCTTGGGTCTGAACCGTCATTTGCTGCTTGCCGACCGCTCCGATCTTCTGATCCGGGCCGGCCTCAGCGCAGCCGGATCAATCTACAAGACTCTGGCCGAGCTTCAGGAAAAACCGATTTATGCCGAGATCACCCATTCTTACGGCAGGCTGCCCGGAAGTGAGGCCGTGCTTGAGGTTCAGCGCTACGAATTTCGTCAGATCAGCAGTCGTGAGGTGCGGGCCGCCGCCGGCGTCGAGCTGCCGCGGGGGCTTTGCCGAGAGGTCGGCGCGGCCATGCACAGACTTTATCCGGAGTTTGATTTCGCTCGGCTGCGGAAAACGCTGGAACTGCTGGCGGTCAATAATTATGATTATCTGCGGGTCTCGCCGCCGGAGAGAATCGCCCGTCTGCTCTGGCTTTATCGTCAAGGTTGTCGGTATGATGGCCTGTACTTTGCCGTGGAGGAGGGGGTTGACGCCTGTGACCACCCCGAGGTCAGAATCCTGTTTTCGGTCGGCAATCCTCCCGGCCGGGATTTTTTGCGACAGGTGCTGGAGGTTTTTCATCGTCTGGATGGCCGCGTCAGCCGCGCCTACTGTCTGGAAATCGAGACCGGGGTCAACCCGCATTTTCTGGGTACGTTTTATCTGGCCAGGTGCAGTCGCATGGATGATGAATTTTATCAGAGGTTGCGCCGGGAACTTTATAATACCCAGATTCTGAGTAACCAGGACAGCCTCTATCGTCAGTACGTGCTCGGCAATCTGGCCGACAGTGAGGATCTGCTTCTGATCAACGCCATGATCACTTTCTGTCATACCAACCTGGCTCATAATCAGCCCGATCTTTACGATCTGGATGAAGTCCGGCGCGCTTTTCACGGCAGTCCGAAAATCGCTTTGGCCCTGGTCGCTTTTTTCCGGGCCCGCTTTGCCCCGGTCGTAACCGAACGCGCCTTTGCCGGTCCGCGCCTGCAGGAAGTCGAAAGGTTGATCGCCGACTATCAGACCGGGCATCGCCATTTCGATGAACTGCGGCGCACGATCTTTACTACCGCTTTACTGATGATTCGCCATACCCTGAAATGTAATTTTTTTGTTTCCGAGAAACAGGCGCTGGCTTTTCGTCTGAATCCGGTTTACCTGCTGGAGCTTAAGGCCGAGGCCACGGCCGATTTGCCGGCTGGCGATCGGCCTTTTCGGATTACCTATTTTTACGGTCGTTACGGGGCCGGCTATCATGTCGGTTTTTCCGATATCGCCCGGGGCGGCTGGCGCACGATCACCTGTACGACGCTGGATGACTTTCTGGCCACGGCCGCCACGCTGTTGCGCGAGGTCTATGTTCTGGCCCATACGCAACATCTCAAGAACAAGGATATCTATGAGGGAGGATCCAAGCTGGTGGTGGTTCATGACGCCAGTGATCTCAAGGATGACAGCGCCCGGCTCCAGAGTCTCTACAAGTTGCAGTATGGTTTCATCAACGCTTTTTTCGATCTCTATGTCACCGGCGCCGACGGTCGCGCGCTCAATCCCCAAGTGGTTGATTATTACGGCGATGACGAGGCCATTGAGCTGGGCCCCGATGAAAACCTGCATGATTCGATGATTGAGCTGATCGCCGCTCAGTCGCAAAAGCGCGGCTATCTTTTGGGGCGCGGGGTCATCTCAAGCAAACATGACGGGATTAATCATAAGAAGTACGGCGTGACTTCACTCGGGGTCGTAACGTTTGCCGAAATCACCCTGGCGGAACTCGGGATCGACATGCGCCGCGAAACGTTCAGGGTCAAGTTGACCGGCGGTCCCAACGGCGATGTGGCCGGTAACGCCATGCGTCTGCTGCTGGAGCGTTGTCCAAAGGTCAGGATCGTCTTGCTCGTGGCCGGGTCCGGGGTGCTTTTTGATCCCGAAGGACTCGATCGGGAAAGTTTGCGGAAACTGGTTCTGAAAGAAAATATCGATGCTTTTCCGGCGGATCGGCTTAATCCCGGAGGTTTCTTGCTGCTGCGGCGGGAGCGGCGGCGGGAAGGCCTGGCCGAACTACATAAAAAACTTTTTCGCACTCCTGGCGGAGTGCGTGAGGACTGGGTCACGGCGGATGAATTTCATCGCGAATTTGACCGCGCGATCTTTACGGTGCCGGCGGAGCTCTTTATTCCTGCCGGCGGCCGGCCCGAGACGGTTGATAGCCATAACTGGGAGGGTTTTTTTGCCGAGGATGGGACTCCGAGCTGCCGGGCTATCGTCGAGGGGGCCAATTCTTTCTTTACCCCGGCGGCGCGGGAAAAACTGCAGGAACGGGGCATTGTCATCATGCGGGACGCCGCGGCCAATAAATGCGGCGTGATTTCATCTTCTTACGAGATTATCGCCAATCTGCTGCTTTCGGAGCGGGAGTTTATCCGGCATAAGGAAGAGTACGTCGGGGATGTTTTGGTCCTTCTGGAGAAAAGGGCCGCCGACGAGGCGCGACTGATTCTGCGGCGCTACCGCGAGGGAAAGGGGGGCGAATCCTGTACGCAGATCGCGGCGGCGGTAAGTGCCGAGATCAATCATCACTACAGACGTCTGTATGATTATTTTCAGGCGCGTCCGGAACGTCTGGCAAAACCTGATCTGAGACGGGTCCTGCGCGCCCATCTGCCCCGCTTTTTGCAGCAGTCCCGTTTCGCTTCCCGGCTGAATCGCCGTCTGCCCCTAAAATATCGGGCCGCCATGGTGGCGGTTGAAATCGCGGCGCGCATGGTTTATGATAACGACTGGGGGCAAGACTTCGAAGCTGAACTGACGGCCTATGTTAAGAAGAAATTCTGAGGGGTTATTCGGTGGAATTTATCAGGTTTATTTTTATATGATCGTGTCGCATTTGGCGCCCTCAAGCCTCGGGGCTTCGCCTTCGCGGGCACAAGTATTCCACATTACCATCTTCTGGCAGTCGTGTGGGTAATCTCCCCGTTGGACTTCCTTTTCGACCCATTCTATGGCTTCCATCTTCAAGGTGAAACAGGGGCCGTAAGTATAACCGTTACGGTAATCGAAGAGGAGGCCGCGATAAACCAGAAGATCTTTACGTAGTCTGTTTCCTGCTACCTGCATGTCACATCCTGTCGTCATCGGTTATGGTGGGCAACATTCAAAAGCTTGGCATAATCGGAACCGATACCGTTATTTTTTCGGATTTGTCAATCATATTTTGAACCGGTCGCCAAAATAGTTGACAAAAACTACTTTGTTGGCTAGAGCACGGCCCGTTTTTGCTGATCTTTTCACCGCTTCTTCTGCAAGCGGTGAAGTTAAAAACTTATACGTTTCCGGACCTGCGGGCCGGGAGCGAGAGCGAATGGAATCTTGAGCACCCTTTTAGAGAAAGAAATTTTAAAAAGGCGGACCTTCGGCATTATCAGTCATCCCGACGCCGGCAAAACCACTTTAACCGAGAAACTGTTGCTTTTCGGCGGCGCCATTCAGATGGCCGGGGCGGTCAAGTCCCGTAAAACTTCCAGGCATGCGACCAGTGACTGGATGGCGATCGAGCAGGAACGCGGCATCTCGGTGACTTCGTCGGTGATGAAATTCAACTATCGTGATTTAGAGATCAATTTACTGGATACACCTGGTCATCAGGATTTTTCCGAGGATACTTATCGGGTTCTGACCGCCGTCGACAGCGCTCTGATGGTCATCGACAGCGCCAAGGGAGTGGAGCCGCAGACGGAAAAACTGATGGAGGTCTGCCGCCTGCGCAATACCCCGATTATTACCTTTATCAACAAAATGGATCGCGACGGTCTGGAACCGCTTGAAATTCTGCATGATATCGAGGATAAACTGCAGGTCGAATGCGCGCCGCTTTCCTGGCCGATCGGTATGGGTCGGCTGTTTAAAGGGGTCTATGATCTCTACCGGCGGCAACTGCGTTTGTTTACGCCCGGCCAGGAGAGCCATCGGCAGCCGGGGATCGTCGTGGAAAATTTGCAGGACCCCTTGCTTGATAAACTTCTGGGCATGCAGGCGCAAAAACTGCGCGAGGACGTTGAACTGATGGAAGGCGCGGCCAATCCTTTCTCGCACGAGGATTACCTCAAGGCCTCTCAGACGCCGGTGTTTTTCGGCAGCGCCATAAATAATTTCGGGGTCAGAGAAATGCTGGACGCTTTTGTGGAACTGGCCCCGCCGCCCGGTCCCCGGCCGACGCTGACCCGAATGGTGCGTCCCGAGGAGGAGGCCTTTTCCGGTTTTGCTTTTAAAATCCAGGCCAACATGGATCCCGCGCATCGGGATCGCATCGCTTTTTTTCGTATTTGTTCGGGAAAGTTTGAACGCGGTATGAAGGTGCGTCATCATCGTCTGGGCAAGGAGGTGACGGTGGCCAACGCCACGATTTTCATGGCCCAGGACCGCAATCATGTCGAGGAAGCCTGGCCCGGCGATATCATCGGTATTCATAATCATGGCACGATCAAGATCGGCGATACCTTCACCACCAAGGAAGAGCTTAAGTTTACCGGAATTCCAAGCTTCGCGCCGGAGCATTTTCGCCGGGTGATTCTCAAAAATCCCTTGAAAGCCAAGCAGCTCAGCAAAGGGCTGCTACAGTTGGCCGAGGAAGGTGCGGTGCAGGTTTTCCGACCGCTGCTCGGCAGTGATTATATTCTCGGGGCGGTCGGCGTGCTTCAGTTCGAGGTGACGATTGCCCGGCTCAAGGCTGAATACGGGGTTGACGCCGTCTACGAAACGACCGATTATGCGGCGGCCCGCTGGGTGGTTTGTCCTGATCGCAAGGAACTCGAAAACTTCAGAAAGAAGAATGAGAATCAGCTGGCCCTGGACAGCGAGGAACAGCTGGCTTTGTTGGCCTCGAGCGAGTGGCGTTTGAACCGGACCATCGAGCTTTTTCCCAAAATAATTTTCAAAAAAACCCGGGAATACAACTGATGCGGGAACCATCCCCGCAACCCCAGCGGGCTTTATCCGCCCGTAGATAAGGGTTCTGTCAGGCGCTGCTCTCGTGGTTGCCCTAAGGACTGGGCCGGAGCCGGTCGCGAAAAGTCAGCCGGAGAGAATCGTTAATCAGGGACTGATGCCATTTACCATCGTTGCGCCGTTTACTCCTCAGGGAGACCAGCCCCAGGCGATCGCGAAGTTGAGCGCCGGCATTGCGGCCGGTTTGCGCAAGCAGGTCCTGCTCGGCGTGACCGGTTCCGGCAAGACCTTTACCCTGGCCCAGGTGATCGCGGCGGTGCAGCTGCCGACCCTGGTCATGGCTCCGAACAAAACCCTGGCGGCGCAGCTCTATCAGGAGTTCAAGGATTTTTTTCCACATAACCGGGTTGAATATTTTGTCAGCTATTACGATTATTACCAACCCGAGGCCTATCTTCCGGCCACCGACACCTTTATTGAAAAGGATTCCTCGATCAATGATCGTATTGACAAGTTGCGTCACGCGGCCACGGTTTCACTGCTGGAACGCGATGACGTGATCATTGTCGCCAGCGTTTCCTGTATTTACGGTTTGGGCTCTCCCGAGGCCTATCAGGGGATGTTGCTTTAT
>DSCM01000121.1 GCA_011049115.1 Pseudomonadota bacterium | reverse complement strand
GCAAAAAATCAAACCGGCGGACTGAATAAGGAGCTTCGAAGCGAAAAACAACCAAGATTAGGTCGCTTATGGCCTCGAAATTCTCTGTGAATTAAAAAAAACGCTTTGTCGCAACACCTTTTTTTATTTTAGAATTGATTATTTTTTCGAAATCCGCTAAATTCTCCTTGCATTATTAATTTTTTTAGGGTATTGGCCGCTCGCTTCTCCGGTCGACGCGACCGGTAAAGGCCCGGTTACGACTGTACTTTATCCGGCCGGCACCCTATTACCCCTGCAGTTAATAATCCATAAAGGTTATAGTTGCCCGGATCGCCTGTAGTCGCCAAGATTGCAGGCGATCTTTTTTTAACGAAAGCCAGCATACTTCAATCAAAAATTAATTATGATCCGAGCTTGCGGATCGCTCAATCCGGACGAATAAAAAAGTACAAAAGGTGAAGAAATGAATATTGAACTGAACAAAATACGCAACATCGGCATCAGCGCCCACATTGATTCCGGGAAAACCACGCTGACCGAAAGAATCCTGTTTTACACCCAGAGGATTCACGCCATTCACGACGTCAAAGGCAAGGATGGCGTCGGGGCTACCATGGACTCCATGGAACTGGAGAAGGAACGCGGCATCACCATCGCCTCGGCCGCGACCTTCTGCGAATGGAACAAACATCAGATCAACATTATCGACACCCCCGGCCATGTCGACTTTACCATTGAAGTTGAGCGCTCCCTGAGAGTCCTGGACGGAGCGATCCTGGTCTTGTGTTCGGTCGGCGGCGTCCAATCCCAGTCGATAACCGTTGATCAGCAAATGAAACGCTACAAAGTCCCCTGTATTGCTTTTGTCAACAAGTGCGACCGCAGCGGAGCCAACCCGGAAAGGGTGGTGCAACAGCTGCGCGAAAAGCTGGGCCACAACGCCATTGCCATGCAGCTGCCGCTGGGCTTGGAAGCCGAGCATCAGGGCGTGATTGACCTGGCTTCGATGAAAGCCGTCTATTTTGAAGGCAGTAACGGCGAGATAATCAGAAACGAAGAAATCCCGGCCTCACTCCTGGAGCTGGCCCAGGAAAGACGTGAGGAGCTTATCGAAGCCGCTTCCAATTTCTGCGACGAACTGGCCGAAGCCTTTCTTGATGAAAGCGAGATCAGCGCCGAAATGATCTTAAGCGCCGTCCGCAAAGGCGTTCTGGAGCGCAAGATAACCCCGGTCTACATGGGTTCAGCCTATAAAAACAAAGGAATTCAACCTCTGCTTGATGCCGCCGTCAAGCTGCTTCCCAATCCCTCCGAGGTCGAGAACACAGCTCTGGATCTGGATAACGAGGAAGCCCCGATCAAAATGACCAGTGCGGCTTCCGATCCGACCGTGGCGCTCGCCTTCAAGCTTGAAGACGGCCAGTACGGTCAGTTGACCTACATTCGGGTTTACCAGGGGAATCTGAGCAAAGGAGATACCCTGATCAACACCCGTACCGGCAAGAAGGTTAAAATCGGCCGTCTGGTGCGAATGCACGCCAATCAGATGGAGGATATCGAGATGATTCCGGCAGGATATATCGGAGCCCTGTTCGGTATCGACTGCGCTTCCGGAGATACCTTCACCGATCCCAAACTCAATTATTCAATGACTTCGATGTTTGTGCCCAACCCGGTTATTTCACTGGCGATCATTCCCAAGGACAACAAGTCCCAGATCAACATGTCGAAGGCCCTGAACCGTTTCGCCAAAGAGGATCCGACCTTTCGGACCTTTGTGGACGACGAAACCAACGAGACCATTATCGAGGGTATGGGCGAACTTCATCTTGAAGTTTACGTCGAAAGAATGCGGCGTGAATACAACGCCGAGGTCAGCACCGGTCAGCCCCGGGTCGCCTATCGCGAAACCATCACCAAACGCGCCGACTTCAATTACACTCATAAAAAACAGACCGGAGGTTCAGGTCAGTTCGGCCGAGTCGCGGGCTACATTGAGCCTTTCGGCGAGGGTGAATTTGAATTCATCAACAAGGTTACCGGCGGCGCCATCCCGACCCAGTTTATCTCCGCCTGCGAAAAAGGTTTTCGCGCCGGCCTGGTCAAAGGCGCCCTGCTTGAATTTCCGGTAACCGGCATCCGGGTTGAGCTGAACGACGGGGCCGCACATGCGGTTGACTCCTCGGAAATGGCTTTCCAGACCGCCGCCCGAGCAGCTTTCCAGGAAGCCTACCGCAAGGCCAGTCCGGTTATCCACGAACCGATCATGAAAGTTGTCATTGAAACCCCGACCGAATTCCAGGGCACGGTCATGGGCACGATTAACCAACGACGTGGAACCATCCTCGGCGCTCAGGATGAAGGACCGATGTGCGTCATTGAAAGCCAGGTCCCCCTGGCGGAGATGTTTGGTTACTCCACGGTCCTGCGCTCCAGCACTCAGGGCAAGGCCCAGTTCACCATGGAGTTTGCCAGCTATCGCCAGGTTCCACAGAGCATCACGGAAGAGTTGCTCAAGAGAAAAGCCGAGGAGTCTAAAAAAGGCGCTGCCTGATGAAAGTCCGAAACCGCCACGCCTACCAGGTCATCTACCTGCGAGAGAGGAGTTTTATGATGTTGAAAAAAGATTTGATCATGCGTAACCCGTTACGGGCTGTCAGCGATGAAAAAGGTTATATTCTGCCGGAAGGCGGATTGGGCGCGGTAGTGGCCCGGGCCGGGGTCGGCAAAACCGCGCTCCTGGTCCAGTTGGCCCTGAATTCACTACTTAGAGGCGATTGTGCCCTGCATGTCAGCCTCGGGGATCCGGTAAGAAAGGTCAACCTCTGGTACAAGGAAGTTTTCAACAATATCGCCGCCCAGTATAGAATTGAAAAGATCGATGAACTTTGGAACGAGCTGCTGCCCCATCGCTTCATCATGACCTTCAATATTGGCGGATTCAGTGTTCCCCGCCTCGAGGAGCGTTTAACCGAACTGGCCGACCAGCAGATTTTCACGCCGCAGATGATTCTGATCGACGGCCTGCCCGTCAATGAACAGATCAAGCGAGCGGACTTACATACCTTAAAAGAACTCTCGCAGAAATTTAAATCCCATATCTGGTTTACCGTGCGCAGCCACCGCCACGAAGAACCGGATACCGAGGGCATGCCGATTCAGATCAGCGAATTCAGCGACCTGCTCGATGTGGTTATCAAGCTTGAACCCCACAATGACGCCGTTAAATTAAACGTTCTGAAAGGCCGTGACACAATCGCAAACCAGAGTTTGTCGCTCGATCCTGTCACCATGCTGATCAAGGAATAGATCAATTAATGCGGGAACGAGCCCCGCAACCCAAAGGGATCCTGCGGCCCACAAATAGGTGCTCTTATCAGACCCAGCAGAGCTGGATAAGTTTCTTCATCGGGACATCACCTTCAGGGATAACCCGATGAAGAAACTTAACATTTTCTTGTTTTGCGGTTGAAGAAACAAGAAAATAACTTGTAAGTCACTAACCGCTGACCTGTTTTTCTGCACACGCTGAAAAGGACGGATTCTTCTCCGTCCTTTTTTATTTCTTCTTCCGGCGAAAACCAGACATTAGAAACAAACACATATTTCTCTTGAGTTTTGTGCGAAAATATGACAGGCTGCCTAAGTTTAGTTATGACAACCGAAATTTGACCAGTTGTGATTATCGAAATTGATCACCCTGATTGCAAGATAAAGTTAAGCACTGATGTTCATGGTTAAATTTTAAGTTTGCTTATTGGTAATGTCTTTC
>DSCM01000120.1 GCA_011049115.1 Pseudomonadota bacterium | reverse complement strand
GAAAGCACGATGATAGCAAACTCCGCCTTGCGGTTATCGAGATCGCTAACCCCACGCACCACCCCCAGGGTTTCACGGCCGCCGTCGGGGGTTTCCGCCGTGGCAATAAAAGCCATTTCCCGATTATAGTCAATCTGAGTGAACCGGGCCAGATCCTGATGATAAAAATCATGTATCAGCCCGAAAAAACGCAGGCGGAAATCCTCGGGATCGATGCGCCGGATAAAAGCATGGTGCTGAGGCTCATCTTCCGGACGAATCGGCCGCAGCAACAACCGCCTCCCCCCCAACACAAGATACTCCTCCAGTCTTTTCGGATAGGGCTGAATCGCCAGCCGCCGATCTCCCGGCAATCCGGTCCGCGCCACCCGCATGCGCGCATCCAGAGCCAGCACCCTCTGGTCATCGACATACAGTGGATTGATATCGAATTCCAGAACCTCGGGCAAATCAATAACGATCTGAGAAACCTGAACCAGGGCCAGGCAGAGGGCGTCAAGATTGGCCGGCAGACGGTTACGGTAACCGGCCAACAGCCGGGCCAGCCGCGTGCGGGAAATCAGCTCCCGGGCCAGCGCCATGTTGAGCGGCGGCAGGGCGATGGCATGATCGTTAATCACTTCAACCGCGATGCCACCCTGGCCGAACAGGATTAAAGGTCCGAACACCGGATCCGTGGTAACCCCGACGATAGTTTCATGAGCACGATGACTACGGGCCATTTTCTGCACCGTAAAACCTTCGATCACGGCTTCCGGGCGCAGCGCGCCGACCCGCTGCCGCATAGCCGCAGCGGCCTTATAAACCTCGGCCACCGTGTCCAGATCCAGAGCCAGGCCCCCGACGTCAAATTTATTGCTGACCTGGGGAGAAAGGATCTTCAGGGCCACGGGAAAACCCAGCTCCACCGCCATCTGCGCCGCCGTCTCGGCGTCCGCAGCAATTCTGGTCTCCACCCCGGCGATACCGTAGGCGTTGAGCACCTGTTTGGTTTCCGGCTCGGTCAACCACTCACGCCCGGCGGCCAGAGCTTTTTCGACAATCATTTTCGCCGTCTGAGAATCGGGGGAAAAATCCTCCGGGACCGAAGACGGAGTTTCCTTCAAGGTTTCCTGATTCTGGCGGTAGGCTACCAGCTGCAAAAAGGCCCGCACCGCGGTTTCCGGAGTACTGTAGTTAGGAATGTTGGCGGCAGCGCAGATTTGCCGGGCTTCAGCGATCGTATCACCCCCGAGCCAACAGGTCAGAATCGAGCCCCTCGACCCACGCAGGAATTCGACCAGAGCCCGAGCCAGACGGCTGCTGTCGAGCAGCGCATTGGGCGAATGCAGGAGCAGTACCGTTTTCACTCCGGTCTCACCCAGAAGCAGTTTGAGCACCGCCAGATAGCGTTCAATCGGTGCATCACCAAGGATGTCGAGAGGATTGGCCGCCTGGCGAAAAGGCGGCAGGCAATCTTCCAGAGCCCTTTTCAAGGCCAGCGGAAAATCCGCCGGCACCCCACCTCCGGCCAGCAGGGCATCGACCGCCATGACCCCGGGACCACCACCGTTACTGACGATAGTCAACTGCCGGTCGATGACCGGTCGCGCCCGGGCCAGGGTTTCAACCGCATCAAAAAGATCCTGGATGGTGTCCACCCGCAGAATCCCGGCCCGGCTCAAAGCCGCGTCATAAACCTCTCCGGCGACCGCCAGGGCTCCGGTGTCGGAGCGGGGCATGGAGCCCGGCTCCGACAGCGCAAAACGTCCACCCTTGACCGCCAGCACCTGTTTGCTGCGCCCGGCCGCGCGCGCCGAAGACATGAACTTCCGGGCATCGCGAATTTCTTTCATATAGAGCAGGATGACATCGGTATGCGGATCGCTGGCGAGATAATCCAGCACATCGCCGAAATCGACATCCGCGCTGTTGCCCAGCGAAACAAAATGGGAAAAACCGATACGATGGGTGCGGGCCCAGTCCAGAACCACAGTACTGAAGGCCCCCGACTGGGAGACAAAGGCGATGTTACCCACGGTCACGCCGCTGTTGACAAAACTTGCGTTCAATCCCAGGCGGGGAATAATCAGACCGGCACAGTTGGGCCCGAGAATCCGCACCATGTGCGGCTGAGCCGCAGTCAGGACGGCGGTCAGCAGATTTTCGCCGTCGCTGCCGCTCAAACGGTGCAGACCAGCGCTGATAATCACCACCGCCCGGGTTCCGGCGGCGCCCAGTTCCGCAACCAGCCCGGGAATGCTTGCGGGCGGAGTACAGAGCAGGGCCAGGTCCGGGGCCTCAGGCAGATCCGCAACCCTAGAGTAAGCGAGCACCCCGGCCACCGCATGATACTTCGGCGTAACCGGCATCACCGGCCCGATGAATCCTCCGGCGAGAAGATTGCGCATCAACGCGAAGCCGATACTGTCGGGATTATTGGAAGCCCCGATCACGGCCACCGAGACCGGCTCGAACATGGCTTTCAGATTGCGAATCGACATAGCCCGGACCCAAAAGATCAGAAGCGTTCAATCAACTTGTTGATCAGATAACCACTTTCCCGAATCGCCTGGTTACTGTAAGCTCCGAACCAGGCGGAGATCGCCTTGAATTCGCTAACAAACCTTTCCCGGCCGACGGCGTTTCCCTCAAGCAGCTCAAGGTTTTGTTGAAAACTATTAAGATAATCCCGCACCAGCGCGAGACGTTCCGGAGTGGCAAAAATAATCTCGCTGTAGAGTTCCGGATCCTGGGCGAAAAGACGCCCCACCATGTCCAGCTCAAGCCGGTATATAGGACTGGAAAATTCAAGGGTCCGCTTCAGGTCAACCCGGCGCAGATAAAGAAAACGCCCGAAAGTAAAGGTGGCGAAATGACGCAGAGCCTGAACAATCGCCATAATCTCATCGTGCTCGTCCGCCGTGGTCCGGACCACAACCCCGCCCCAGGCGGCGAACTGTTCCGCCAGCCAGCGATCCTCCAGACCTTCCCGACCGGGCGTTACCACCACGATCTGGCGCTCTAGGCTCGGGGTATCCGGGCCGAACATCGGATGCAAACCCAGCACCGGGCCGGCAAAATGTTCAAGCATGGCGGCCAGCGTCGGTCCCTTGATACTGGTCAGATCGGCAAGAATACATTTTCCCGGCAGATACGGAGCCAACCTTTTAATGATTGCCGCCGTGTCCGCAATCGGCACACTGACCAAGGCCAGGTCAAGACCGCCACAAAGCTCGGCGACCCGTCCCCAATCCTCGCGTTCGAGAATTCTGACTTCGTAACCCGAGGCCTTGAACCAGCGGGCGAAAAGACGGCCCATGGCGCCGCCGCCGCCAACAATCAGAATCCGGGCCTGCGGTTTGACCCCGACCCGTGAGATTTCAGCGGTCTGAGTCGAACGCGAATAGCGCATAATATTGCGAAAAAGCTCTTCGACATATTCAGGCTCGAGTCCGTTTTGCAAGGCGCAGGCCCGGCGGTTATCGATCAGATCGGCCTCCCGGGCGGGATGACAAACCGGCATCTGGCGCGCTTTCTTCAAAGCAACGACCTCTTCGACAATCTCCTGGCGCCGGGCCAGCAGCTCGATCAGTTGATGATCAAGATCGTCAATTCGTTCCCGCAGCCGGGCCAGATGATCATCCTCCCGCTGCGACGACTCAGTTTCCATCATTGCTTTTGTTCCTATTTTCAAACCCGCCGGAGTTAAACCATAGTATCATAACGCGACGACTTCATGGCAAAACTCCCCCGGCCTTTGGTCGCGGAGCGCAGCGCCGTGGTATAGCCAAAGAGACGCTGCAAAGGCACATCCGCGGTTATCCGGCTGAAATGATCATGATTGTCAATCTCAATAATCCGGCCGCCGCGACTGTTGAGCTCGCCGATAACGTCTCCCAGGCTCTCCTCGGGAACATTGATTTCGGTCTCCATGATCGGCTCCAGCATTGCCGGCCGGGCCGCTTGCAAGGCCTGGCGCACGGCATTGGCGCCCGCCACCTTCAACGCCACCTTGGTAAAATCTCCGGGCTCACCTTCCACCGCAAGAATCGTGAACTCCACGTCGACCAGGGGATAACCCTGCACCGGCCCCGAATGCAGCACCTCCCGCAGACCTTCGATGGCGGCTTGGCGCAAGGGTTCGGCCAGATCCAGCCCCACCCCTTCCCGCCAGCTCACGCTGCTGCCCGCAGCCCGCGGCCGCGGGCTG
>DSCM01000119.1 GCA_011049115.1 Pseudomonadota bacterium | reverse complement strand
GGTTTCCAGTGCTCTTTCCAGAAGGGCCTTGGTCAACTGTTTCAACAATCCGCTTCCTCCGATCAGATCATCGGGTTTTTTATAGTCAGCAAGCAGGCGGTCAAGTAGATCTTTTTCAATGGCTATATGAGCTCCTTTTAATGGGTGGGGTCACGGTGTACCCCTGAATGGCCATTTACACAATCTTTTTTACACCCTCGCTTTTAATTTCAGTGCTGTTCTTTTCTCCATGAGCTCTAATCAAAAATTGAACTGCTGACCTTATTTCACCGAGGTACTCCATTAATTCTATATTTCGCTTAACGAATTGATCTTTCAGTGCCCTGCCTAATAATAATTGCTCCTTATAAATCTCCATATCCTTTTGTAAAGTCAATCTATGAGACTCTAATTCATGGTTGACCTTGCTTTCGATGTATTTCTCTATGAGTTTTTTTGTAGGCCATGAAACAAGTGAAAGGATTGAAATATTTGTAATAATATACTTGACAATGTTTTCCAAATCTATGTCCTTCCTTTGTGGATGAACCAAAAATATTAGCAAATCTCTAATCGGACATCACTGCTCACGATTGATTGAAAAGTTATTAACCGCAGAGAAATTCATTCGCCGGACACTAAAAGGGATCAGGTTTTTTCGGCAAGCGATTACGACTGCTTGACGGCAATCCTTTTTTTGATCCATTCGACCAGGGGGTACTGCCCGAGCCGGGCGGCGAGGTCTGCCGGGTCAAGCTTTTCAAGTCCGGCATTCAGATAATAACTGAGAAAAAGATTTTTTTCGTGCTCGCTCCATTGCGGACAGCGCCGCAAGAGGCTGTCAAGGTCTCTGATGCGGGCGCCCATGGGGGAAAAGACCCGCCGTGATTTTTCCAGATCGATCAGGCGCACTTCGGGGGTGGACGGCCCGCCCTCATTTTCAGCGCGAATCAGAATATGTTTGGGATAGAGGCAGTTGTGCCGGAAACGGTGGTCGTGCAGCCGGCGGATGGTGTCGGCCAGAGGCGGCAGCAAGGCCCGTCGGCTCCGGTCGGCGGGATGTTCCTGCAGCCATTCATCCAGGGCGCTGAAGCCTGTCAGCTCGTAGGTAATGAGGATCGCCTGAGGTCGTCCTTCGAACTCCCGCTCTCCATAATACAGGGGAAGGGGGACCGGAATCCCGTAATGGGTGAGTTTCTTCAGGTTTTCCCACTCAACCCTGAAGGTCGGCACGCCGGTCGGGTTTCTCCAGGTTCGGCGCAGATGATTTTCCTGGCGTTTTATGAAAACTCCAATCTTTTTACCGTCCACGCCGAGCAATTGATGGCGGGCCGCCCCGCTCCAGCCCGAGCGGCGATAGTTGGGCGCCTCAAACCACTGCAGCCGAGCCCGCCATAAAAGGTCGAAACCGCCTAAATGATTGGCGCTCAGAAGATCGTGGTCTTCGGAACTGAAGAATTCCTCTTTGCTTCCATTTTGTCGCATAAGATATCCGTTGAAAATTCTGGTTGCAGCAAACCCTGAGATTGTCGATAAAACGGCGTAAAAAGACCGGCCCTCCCTTGATTACGAAGGCTGCCAATGGGTAAAGAAATATCGGTAATACATATAGGCGACATAGAAAAGAAATAAAATGCCGACGCTGAGCAGCAATCGTCCCAGGACTTTATTGATGGTTTTTTTGTTTAACGGCATCTTATTCTCCTTGTTGATCATTTGTTTCAGCGAGCGCCAGGAAGGTATTGCGGAGCATGGTTTCGCTGTTGGTGCAGCCGCGCTTCAAGGCAAATTCCTGGCCGACCAGATAAACTTTTTTTTCCGCCCGGGTAATGGCCGTGTAAAACCATTTGTTGTTAAGCATCATGAAGTGGCTGTTGCTCAGAGGGATGGCGACATATTTATACTGACTGCCTTGGGCTTTATGCACGGTCAGACAGTAAGCCAGGTCAATGATGTCGCGGATGTGGTCAAAATTGTAGCGCACGACCAGGGGGCCAGGATAGACGACATAAAAGAGTTCCCGTTCGAGATCCATTCCCTTGATAATGCCGACATAACCATTAAAAATACGCTGGCGCCGCCAGGAGGAAAGCTGTTTCAGGTCGCAGCCCGAATGATAGGAAGCGCATTCCATGTCCTTGTTTTGCAGATGGACCACTTTATCGTCAACCTTGAATGTCGTCCCGAAGCGTTCGGTCTGGCAGGGACTCTGGGGATTGAATACCTGTTGCAATTGGTGGTTGAGCACCTCGGTCCCCAGGGGGCCGCGTCGCACCGGGGTTAAAACCTGAAAATCCCAGGTGGGAAATTGCAGGCGACTGACCGCCTTACGCGCGAGTTCGAGGATAAGTTCGCGGATTTTTTCGTTACAATGGTTTCTGATTTCCTGGAGCTCCTTTTCCGGAAGCTCTTTTTTTAGCTGAAAATAGTTGGGAATATCCTCTTTTATATAGACAAAATCCTGGTAGTGTCGCTCGTAGTCTGGAGGTATCTCCCCGGTTCGGATAAGGTTGGCGAAATAAACCAGGACGGAATCCTCGCTCTGGCGAAAAATCTGGTCAAGACTGATCCGGTTAAGCCAGCTTTTGTTCAGGATATCGGCAAACACATTGCCGGCCCCGATCGGCGGCAGCTGAGCCGGATCGCCGACCATGATCAACAGGGTTGTTTCCGGAATCGCCAGGGCCAGGCGGTAGAAAATCTGACTGTTGACCATGCCGGCTTCATCCAGAAGGATAACCTTGTAGGGCAGGGGACGGTCACGGTCGTGTTCAAAACGGTTGTCGCCCTGGTATTTGAGCAAGGCGTGAATGGTATAGGCCTGATAACCGGTCAACTTGCGAATCCGGGCCGC
The DNA here is from genome assembly GCA_011049115.1 of Pseudomonadota bacterium. Taxonomy (NCBI): domain Bacteria; kingdom Pseudomonadati; phylum Pseudomonadota; species Pseudomonadota bacterium. The sequence goes on along the minus strand of DSCM01000119.1, from coordinate 14,931 downwards.
GGCCATGCCGGTAAAGGCGCAACAGACAATTTCCCGGCGCTCGCAAAAATATTGACCGAGAAGATCCAGAATGGTTCTTGAGATGGTTGATTTGCCGGTTCCGGCGTAACCAGACAGGGCATAAAGCCGGCTGGTGGCGCCGCCGATCATGGCGACCGCCCGGCGTTGTTGCGGCGCGAGCTGGAAATTAAGACGTTTTTCCTGCTCGGCGATGAAATTATCGATCCCTTCCGTGGTAAGCAGCGGCGCGAATCGTTTTTCTGATTTCCGCAAGAAGAAATTTTTCAGATAATTTTCTACATAATGAAAGGCTTTTAGGGCTACCCGCTGGTTTCCTTCAAGCACCAGTTTGTTGGTTGCGAAAAGCCGCTCAATAACCTCGATAAATATCTTCCGGTCCAGTCTTTCTTTTTCCGCCTCCTCGTCTTGCAGGAGCTCGTCGAGTTGCCGGTAGAGGGTTTCAGGCTGGAGATAGGTATGTCCATCCTGCTCGCCGGCTTCGAGCAGAAGATGATAAATTGCGGCCTCGATACGTTCCGGCGCAGTATAGGATAAACCTAGTTTGCGGGCGATGCCGTCGGCGGTTTTGAAACCGATGCCGCGAATCTCGGTTAACGAGTAGGGGGTGTCGCGCACCTTTCTGGCGGCATCATCTCCAAAACTATTAAAAATACGGACCAAAAGGTTGGGGGTGATGCCGTGGGGCAGGAGAAATTCCGAGAGGGCGCGCAGCTTTTTCTGCTTTTCCCAGGAAGTTTTAATCTGGCTTAGCTTTTTTTCCTTGATCCCCTTGAATTCAAGCAGCTTTTCCGGTTCATGTTCCAAGATGGCAACCAGTTTTTTTTCTCCGTAATGCTCAAGGAGTCGAACGGCAAGTTTATCGCCAACCCCTTTGACAACCTTGGCGAGGAAATAAAACATCTGGTTGCTGAGCAGCCGAGCTTGGGAAAAGGCGAACTGGCGACCGAATTTACTCATCTCCCAGGTCCCGGTAAGTTCGAAATCGATTCCGCTGAGTTTGCTGCCGTCAAGGGCTTCCGGTAGGTAGCCAACTGCAGTTACCGGCCGCCTGCTGCTGTCACCTTTGAACACGACATAGCCGTTGTCACGGTTCAGATAACTGGTCCGTTTAACTCTGATCCGTATCGCTTCCATGACTTTTCCGGTAATAGAACTAGGCTTTAAATGGCTATCGACAATTGTTTTGCTTTACCTCAGATCATGGCTGTTTGGCAACCATTAATCGTGCAAGGGATTATCTGCTCAAGCCGGAACCCGTCCTGAAAGGGGAAAAATTACCGCCGGCCGGTAAAATAACCTCTATTCCTGTCGACTTGGTCCTGGACATTGTTGTGGGTTTTTCGTAAAAAAGAGATTCTTTTGCCGATCTGTTTTTCTTTTTGCCGGGTCTGGATTTTGCTGTTTGCAGAAGGTTAGTATACTTCATGAGATCGGTTAAGTTGTAAACCCGGTTTTCCCGGGACAGGAAAGGAAGATTGTTTTATGCTGATCACTGAGATTCTGGCCCGTAACGGGCGGATGTACGAGCAGGAAACGGCTCTGATTGAAAGAGATCCGGAGAACAAGCGGCGGCGCGAGATCAGCTGGCTGGAGTTTGACCGACAAGCCAACCAGATCGCTAATTTGTTGCGTTCCCGAGGAGTTGGCTCCGGTAGCCGGGTGGCTCATCTGCTCATGAATGGACTGGAATGGCTGCCGCTTTATTTCGGTATTTTACGCAGCGGTGCCTGGGTGGTGCCGCTTAATTTTCGTTTTGACAGCGAAAACATCAGGCATTGCCTTGAAGTCTCCGAAGCTGACACCTTGTTTTTCGGCCCGGAATTTTTTGCCAGGATTGGCGCCATTAAAGAGCGTTTGCCGGGAGTTAAACATTTTTTCACCCTCGGCCTCAGTGACCTTCAAGGCAGCGAGAACTATCTCGAACTCCTGGATTCACAAAGCAGTGAAAATCCCGCTGTGAAATTGCAGGCAGATGAAAGCGCCGCCCTTTATTTTACTTCGGGAACCACTGGTCTGCCCAAGCCGATTCTGCTCACGCACGGCAATCTTGAGGCGGCCTGCATTGTTGAGAACCGTCACCATCTTCAGACCCATGCAGATAACTTCATTCTGATTCCGCCACTATATCATACCGGAGCCAAGATGCACTGGTTCGGTAATTTTATTGTTGGGGCAAAAGCCGTGATTTTAAAAGGAGCCAAGCCGGAATGGATTCTTGAAGCGGTTTCGGAAGAAAAGGGAACGATTGTCTGGCTTCTGGTGCCTTGGGCCCAGGATATTCTGACTGCGATTGAAAGCGGCGCGGTCGATCTGAATAACTATGAACTTGGTCAATGGCGGCTGATGCATATCGGAGCCCAGCCGGTACCACCGAGCCTGATTCGCGAATGGCTCAAGGTCTTTCCGGCTCATCAGTATGACACGAATTATGGTTTAAGTGAATCGACGGGCCCCGGCTGTGTTCATTTGGGCATGGGCAATACTCATAAGGTGGGGGCCATCGGCATTCCCGGTTTTGATTGGGAGTGCCGTATCGTCGATGCTCAAGATCGGCCGCAGCCTCAAGGCGAGATCGGAGAGCTGGTGGTGCGGGGGCCGGGAATCATGCGCGAATATTTTAAAAATCAGGCCGAGACCGCTAACGCTTTGCGAGACGGCTGGCTTCATACCGGCGATATCGCCCGCATGGATGAGGATGGTTTTATCTTTCTGGTCGATCGCAAGAAAGATATAATTATCACCGGCGGGGAAAATATTTTTCCCGTCGAAATAGAGGATTTTCTCCAGGGGCATAACGATATTAACGATGTCGCGGTTATCGGCTTGCCGGACGATCGTCTGGGCGAAATCGTCGCGGCCATTGTGGAGCTCAAACCCGGTCGCCGCCTGCAGAAAGATGAGCTGGAGAAATTTTGTCTCGATCTGCCTCGCTACAAAAGACCGCGGCATTTCTTTTTTGATGATGTGCCCCGCAATCCCACCGGCAAGATTGAGAAACCCAAGCTGCGGGAAAAATATGCTGGCCATCGGGAGATGTTTAAGCTATAAAAAGATAGTTTCAAGCGGAGCCGGCCTGTCTTTGCCAAGTCCCGTTTTTTGAAACCGGCGATTTTATCAGGGTTTTTACATGTTGCTTTTCCGACGCGAACAACGCGAGCATCATCAGTTGCGCCAGCGTATAGCCAAGGTCAACACGGCGGTGGCCAAACTTTTTGATGGTAAGATCATTGCCCGGGTCGCCCAAGAACTCGGCTTACTGGGCCGGGACGGCAAACTGAAACTGGAAAAGGATGGCGATACCAGTGCTTTGGTTGATCTTCTTATTTTTCGGGAGAAACTTGAAGGACGACATCCGGTGGAAGTCTTTCTGGAAAAACAGAATGACGATTTTTTCCCGGCCCTGCAGCGCCGTCTATTGGAAGCCTATCTTAAGGAAAACCACTTTTCCCTGTTTCGCGTAAAAGCCCGGCGTGAGCGTCGTTTTCTTGACCTGGAGCCGCTGCTGGAAAATCAGGAGAAGCTGGTTCTGGATGAAGTCGTGCTGGCCCGGGTCGCGGATGATGACTGGATTCTGGCGGGTCGTTTTATCCCCTGGGAAGGCTGCTGGATTCATCCCGATTTGATCTATGCTTTTGATCCCAGCGCTACAGATAAGATTTTTGGTGAACTGGAAAGACTTGAGCCGAAAAGCGGCCTGCCTTATTGCGACTGTCCAGAAAAATATCCTCATTTCTTCTTTCGCATCTATCGAGAGTTCGGGATTCCACTGGGCAATCGTTAAGCTTCGAATTTTGTGACTTCCAAATAAGCCCGTGCAAGCGCTGGTTGTTTTCGGAATTTCTGGGGAAAAGCTGAAATCAACGACGCTGAATCGTTAGCGCATTATTATCCTTGCCCCGGCATCCACTTTTTATGGCTGTGGGCAAGAGGGCAGGGCACAAACCAGCGTTTCCTTGCCCCAGATCTGGGCGATCAGGGGCTTCACGCCAGGAAGAATACCGCTGGTCCAGAAGCACTCAACCCCTGGGACTTCCCCAGACGAAAGTAGATTGCAGGTTTCCAAGCGGCGATAAAGCTGCCGGGCGACAGCCACGGCCGGGTCAATGATGGAGATATCCGGCCCGGTAAGCTTTTTGATAACCGGAAGCAGGAACGGATAGTGGGTGCAGCCGAGAACGATGGTATCGGCCCCCTGTTCCAACAGAGGTGATAGATAACGGGCTGTCAGTTCATAAGTCTTAACGCTCTCCAGTTCTCCTTTTTCGACCTGCTCCATCAGCCCGGGACAAGGCTGCAGAAGAAACTTCGTGCCGTTGCCGTAATCCTCGACCAGGCTCTGAAATCGCCGGCTGGTCAGCGTGCGACTGGTGGCAAGAATGCCGACAATTCCAGACCTGGTAAGCTCGACCGCCGGTTTGACCGCAGGTTCAATCGCGATAATGGGAAGGCTCAACCTCATGCGCAGGGATTGAATCGCCACCGTCGTCGCGGTATTGCAGGCGACAACCAGGGACTTGACCTTTTTGGTGAGCAGGAAATCGGCAAGCACATGTACCCTTTCCTGAATGAACTCCCCAGATTGATCGCCATACGGTCCGGCTCCGGAGTCGGCGATGTAAAATAAATCTTCTCTGGGCAGTAGCTTGCGAATCTCGCGCAGCACGGACAAGCCTCCCACCCCTGAATCAAACACTCCGATGGCGGCATTTTTCATTTTCGAAAAAACCCTATCCGCATGGTAATTTATTAAAATTTCAAGAGAAAAAAATTGTCGCTACCTACCAATCTTATAAAAGTCAAGCCCTTTTTTCGCTGAAAATTAAAGAAAACCGACCACCTTCACCAGGGTAATAGCTTCGCTCTGATTTTGCAGGAAAGTCTTGGTTTCCTGTCCTGTTGTCGTTGACTGACAGGTGTTCTTATGGTTGTCGCGGGAGAAAAGGGGCCACCAGAGCCCCTGAAAAAACCAGGCAACCCAGTAGGAAAATGCCCCAGCTGAAGTGTCCGGCATCGCCGCAGATGCCGACGACATAGGGGGCAAAACCTCCTCCGAGCAGAAAGGCCAAGGCCACCACCAGAGAAACCGCGAGATTTCGGTTTTCCGCCGGCGCCACTCCGGCAATAATCGCAAAGCCGGCCGGGAAAAAAACCACCGCCAGTAACGGCTGTAAAAAGACCAGCGTCTTGGCCATGACCAGCGCCGAAACCGGTACCAGGCCCAGGGCCGCCGTCAGCATACCGGTGATGCCAAGAACCACTATCAGGGTGCGGCGGGGGCCAAGGTGATCCGTGGCCCACCCCCCGAAAAAAACCGTGACGAGGGTCAGAACGCGTGAAAGACTTGCCAGGGTGTTGGCGGAGGTGGTGGACATACCGAAATGACTGACCAGATAGGCCGGCAGGATATTAAAAAGACCCATGGTGGCACTGATGCCGAGAGTAAACAGAAGAACGATGATCCAGAAAGTCGGCACCGCAAACAAACTGCGACAAATGGCAAAACGAGGTGGTTGTCCGCAGAATTGGCCTCCAGAGCCGAACCGGAGAAACAGGATGCCCATCAAGATCGAGATCATTCCGGGGCCGACCAAAACCCAGCGCCAGGAAACCTGTGACAGCAGGCACGCAGTGATTACCGGGGCCATGGTGAAAGCAAGATTCGGCGCCAATTCATGAATGGCCAGGGCTTTTCCCCAGTGCTGGTGAGGAACCGTGTCGGTCAGAGTGGCGATGGCGCTGGGCAGGTAAGGTCCGCAGACCAAGCCGAGGCAGAGGGCGGTCAGGCGCAAGTAAGCCAGGCTCTGGCTGCTTGCGCCCAGGAGTAAAATTACTCCGACCCCGACCGCGCTGCCGCTCAGGATCAGACGATGAGGGATGCGCGCCGAGAGGAAACCCGATCCCAGCAGGGCGGCAAAATAGCCGCCGGAAAGATAAACAAATAATGATGCGGCGGCCGCGTGACCGATATTAAATTCGGTCTCAATGGCGGGAAGCAGAGGTGAGAAGAGGATTCGGGCGAGAAAGTTGAGCAGGAAAACCGAGGATAGAAGTAAAACCCAGGGTAGCCGGCTGATAAAAGACTCCGGATTGTTCATGGCCAGGTAAATTTTTGCCCTTTCAGTAGAAGGCCTTTTATTCATTCTGGCGCCATGAAACTTGAATCCGATGTTTTATGATCTTCGAAGGCGCACTTAAGCTTTTAGGCTCGACGGTATAACAGATGGCGGGGTAGGTGCAAGATAAAAATGTAAGTAATTGCTCTGCTGATTTGCAACCCCAAAAGTGAGCCAGTGGTTTTACGCAACGATTCGAGAGCTTTCGTCGTGTTCCCCTTTAAAACCGGCTTACTTGAGAGTTATAAATGTAAATCCACAAAAAAACGCCGTCGGTTTTTTTGGAAAAAACCGACGGCGTTTTTTTGTGGAACCAGGATTAAAATTGAACCTTATTGACCCTGCATCATGGCGGCGATGTCGTTGTCGACCGTGTCGATAGGTTTGATGGCAAATTTTTCAACCAACACCTTGGCGACATTGGGTGAAAGGAAGGCCGGCAGGGTGGGCCCCAGGCGAATACCCTTGACGCCAAGAAAGAGCAGGGCGAGCAGAACCGCCACAGCTTTTTGCTCATACCAGGCAATATCATAAGAGATCGGCAGTTGATTGATATCGTCCAGGCCGAAAACCTCTTTTAATTTGATGGCGATGACAGCCAGAGAATAGGAGTCATTGCACTGACCCGCGTCAAGAATGCGGGGAATGCCGCCGATATCGCCGAGTTCAAGCTTGTTGTAGCGGTACTTGGCGCAGCCGGCGGTCAGAATTACCGTATCCGCGGGCAGTTTTTCCGCGACTTCGGTATAGTAGCTTCGGCTTTTCTGGCGGCCGTCACAGCCGGCCATGACGATAAAGCGTTTGATCGCGCCGGATTTTACTGCGGCCACGACTTTGTCGGCCAGAGCCAGGACCTGATTGTGAGCAAAACCACCGACTATCTTGCCGGTCTCGATCTCGGTCGGAGCCGGGCAGGCTTTAGCCCTTTCAATCAGGGCTGAAAAATCCTTGCTGCCGCCGGTCGGACGCTCGGCAATATGGGTCGCCCCGACATAGCCGACCACTCCGGTCGTAAAGAGGCGATCGAGATAGGTGTTTTCTTTTTTCAGGGGAACCAGGCAGTTGGTGGTCAGCAGAATCGGGCCGTTAAAGGATTCGAATTCCTGATTCTGATGCCACCAGGAACCGCCGTAGTTGCCGACGAAATGATCGTATTTCTTGAAGGCCGGATAATAGTTGGCCGGCAGCATCTCGCCATGGGTGTAGACATCGACGCCGCTGCCTTCGGTCTGCTTGAGAAGTTCATCCATATCCTTTAAATCATGGCCGCTGATCAAAATGCCGGGACGGTTACGCACGCCCAGGTTGACCTCGGAGATTTCCGGATGGCCGTAGCTCTCGGTGTTGGCTTGATCAAGCAAGGCCATGGTTTTGACGGAAATTTCCCCGGCTTTCATAACCAGTCCGACCATTTCATCAACGCTCAGATCCTTGGTGGTGGAAGCCAGGGCTTCCATGATAAAGCGGTAAATTTCCCGATCCTCAAAGCCCAAAACCGCGGCATGATCGGCATAAGCCGCAATTCCTTTGAGACCGATGACCAAAAGTTCGCGCAGGGAACGTACATCCTCATTGGCGGTTGCCAGCACTCCGACACTTTTGGCTTTTTCGGCAAAGGTGTCGGTTTCTCCCCGCCAGGTCGCGGCATCCGGCAGGTCTTCGTTAAAATCACAAGCGTTTTTTTCTTTCCAGGCTTTCAGGAAAGACTGCCGCAGACGGTCGCGGCGTTGCAGGGCTTCGTTGATCAGCGCGATAAAACTCCGATCATCCCAGTTGGCATTGGTGATGGTGGCAAACAGCGCCTTGGCCGTAAACAGCGCGGTTTCATTATAGTCGCCGCTAAAGGCTTCGAGCTTTTCCCCGTAAACCGCGATTCCTTTAAGCACATGAATCAGCAGATCCTGAAGATTGGCGGTTTCTTCCGGTTTGCCGCAGACGCCCCTGATTGTACAACCCTGATTTTTGGCGGTTTCCTGACATTGAAAACAGAACATGGTGACTTCCTCCTTGTTATTCAGTTAAGAATTGGATCGAAAGTTGATTGCTTTTGTTCTGGTTTACCGGGAACTTGAATTTTATTCCTTGACCTAGGTCAAAAGAATTAAAAAAGATTGAGCTGCTGCAGAAAATGGTAGGCGACGATGCCGACCGAGGTGGACAGGTTGATACTTCTGACCCGCCCCCACATCGGAATCGTCAAGGTAGGATAGCGGTCCATCAGGGATAGAGAAAGACCACGGGTCTCCGGGCCGAAAATGAGGCCGCTGCCGCGTTTGAAATCTTTTGCCCGGTTGTAGGGGGTCGCGGCCCGGGCGCTCAGGGCAAAAAGCAAGGCATGGCTTTCAGCATTGCCCGTAGGGATGGTAGTACTATACCAAAACTGAAGGAAACTGTCAAAATCGTGATGCTCGCGCACATCGACCTCGGACCAGTAATCAAGTCCGGCTCTTTTGAGATGGCGATCATCGGTCTTAAAGCCCAGAGGATGAATCAGATGTAAAGGCAGCTCGGCGGCGGCGCAGAGGCGGGCGATATTGCCGGTATTGGCCGGAATTTCAGGCTCATAGAGAATGATGTGGAGAGCCGGGTCGGGGATCAGTTTGTGGGGGCGGGTGATTGATTCACTCATGTTCAAGCCCGGCGGTTATCCTTTTGAAACAACTCATTCCGGGTCCATCATCCTTGTCAGGCTTTCAATTTCCTGGTTGAGCTTCTCCCATTTACGATAGGCCCAGCTCAATTTTTCTTCACATTCTTTCTTCTCGGCCGCATTTTGTTTGATTTTTTCCGGCGGGGTTTCAGCATAGTAATCCGGTCGGGAAAAGATTTGATTGAAACGCTCCTTTTCTACCTCAAGCTTTTCGCAAAGGCTTTCGGCGGCAGCGCTTTCCTTTTGCAGGGCATTGATCTGCTGCTTAAGCTTCTTACGCTTTTCCTGGTCTCTGCCAGAGACCTGAAAACGGGGGGGAGTCCTGGGTTCCTCAGGCGCAGGGGAAACGGTCTGAGGGCCGGACTTGTTTTCCGGAATCCGACCGGGACCCTGGCGATTTCGGCCGGGACGAACGCCGCTGAGATGGTCGCAGCCTTCGCGCTCGAGAAATTCTGCATAAGTGCCGGGGAAAAGGTCATAGCCGTCGGTTTTCAATTCCAAGACATGATCCGCCACCCGGTTAACCAGGTAACGGTTATGGCTGACAAAGATAATCGTCCCCTCAAACTTGATCAGGGCTTCGATAAAGGTTTCGATTGATTCCAGGTCGAGGTGGTTGGTCGGTTCATCGAGAACCAGAACATTGCCCTTTTTCAGGACCAGTTTGGCAATAATCAGGCGGGCCGCTTCGCCGCCGGAAAGAGCCGCAGTCGATTTACGGACATCGTCGCCGGAAAACAGCAGGTTGCCGAGAATTCCACGGATTGTGCCGATACTCTCACCGGGACCGTAGCTGTAAAGATATTCATAAGGAGAGGAGTTAACGGGAATCAGTTCCCGGTGATCCTGGGAAAAATATTCGGGATAGGTCTCGTAACCCCATTCGATACTCCCGCTGTCGGCTTGCAGGTCGCCCATGATAATCTTCAACAGGGTTGATTTCCCGATGCCATTAGGGCCGATGACCGCCAGTCTCTGTCCCCGGTTGACGGTCAGGGAAACCTCATGGAGCACCTTTTTTTCGCCGTAGGCCTTGCTGATATTTTTAACCTCAAGCACGGTTTTGCCAGAAGGCCGACAGCAGGTAAAAGAAATGCGCGGGTGAGCCCGGGAGGAGTAGAGGGGTTTGACCAGATCTTTTTCCATGCGGTTGATCTGTTTGAGTTTGCTCTGAGCCTGTCGGGCCTTGCTGGCCTTGCCCTTGAAACGAGTGACAAAGGTCTGGAGCTCGTTGATCTTTTTCTCCGCCTTGTCGGATTCCTGGCGGCGCAGTTGATCTTCCTGTTCCCGGGCTCTCAAATAGAAATCGTAGTTGCCGGAGTAAATCTTGATGGTTTCGTAATCGATATCGGCAATATCGGTTGAGACCCGGTTGATAAAATCGCGGTCATGAGAGACGACAATTACCGTGCCCCGGTATTCGGACAGATAATCTTCGAGCCAGCCGACCGAGGCAATATCGAGATGGTTGGTGGGCTCGTCCAGGAGCAGCACTTCGGGTTGGCTGAAAAGGCATTGAGCGAGCAACACCCTGAGCTTGTAACCACCCGATAAAACCCGCATCGGCTGGGTATGATAGGAGGTGGCGATGCCCAGACCTTCAAGCATCTGGGCGATGCGGCTTTCGGCCTGATAGCCGTCATAGTGTTGAATGATTTCCTCTAGTTCTATAATCTTTTGCGGATCGGGTTCGGATTGTTCGAGAAGTTTTTCCTTGTCGGCAAAGGCATGAAAAAGTTGGGGTTGACCACGCATGACAACATCAACCAGGGCCATATCCTCAAAGGCGAAATGATCCTGGTTGAGGGTGCCGACCCGCATTTTCGCCGGCAGGCTGACGCTTCCCTTGTCAAAACTTTCCTGGCCGCAGAGGATTCTTAGGAAGGTTGACTTGCCGGCCCCGTTGGGACCGACAATGCCATAGCGATGATTCGGGTCGAACTGGAGATTGACGTCGGTAAACAGGTTCTGGCCGCCGAAGCTTTTACTTAAACCGGTAACTGTAATCATAGGCTGGGTGACTTTTCAAATAAATGCAAGAAAATGGGGTCGGAATGTAATTGATCCAATTTCATTCCGACCCCATTTCAACTGAGGGTTTAATTAGGCTAAAACTTTAACAAAGTTTGATAAGCGTTCGATTCCCTTGGTGATATTTTCCATGGATGTCGCATACGACAGGCGCATGTAGCCGGGAGCTCCGAAGGCTTCACCGGGGACGGCCGCTATTCTGGCCTCATCCAGCAGCAATTCGCACAGGGTCAGGGAACTGTCGATGAGCCGCCCCTTACAGCTGCGCCCCAGCAGACCCTTGACCCCGGGAAAGACATAGAACGCGCCCTGAGGATTGAAACAAGTGACTCCGGGGATTTCATTTAACGCCTTGACGATGAAAGCGCGGCGTTCGGTGAAATGGGACAGCACGTTCTTGACATAGTCCTGAGGTCCGTTGTAGGCCTCAAGCGCCGCCATCTGAGAAATCGAGGTCGGATTCGAGGTGCTCTGACTCTGGATTTTGTTCATGGCCGCAATCAAGGGTGCGGGACCGGCCGTAAAACCGATACGCCAGCCGGTCATGGAGTACGACTTCGAGGCTCCGTTGATAATAATACAGCGCCGCCTAACCTCGGGACTGATCTCAGCCGGGCTGTGCTGTGAAAAATTATCGTAGACGATATGTTCATAAATTTCGTCGCTGATCAGAAGAATGTCATTTTCCACCACCACTTCCGCCAAGGCTTTAAGTTCGGCGAAGGTATAGGCCGCACCGGTGGGATTGGAAGGAGAGTTGATAACCACCGCCCGGGTCCTCGGGGTGATGGCCTTTGCCAGTTGTGCGGCTGAAATCTTGAATGAGGTTTCCTCGCCGGTTGCGATAATCACCGGCACCCCGCCCGCCAGCGAAACCATGGGGGGGTAGGAAACCCAGTACGGAGCCGGAATGACGACTTCATCCCCGGGATTGAGCAGAGCCTGAGCCAGATTGTAGAATGAATGTTTGCCCCCGCAGGAGACGATAATCTCCTCCATCTGGTAATCCAGCCGGTTTTCGCGTTTAAGCTTGGCGGCGATGGCCTTTCTGAGCTGGGGAATTCCAGGGACCGGAGTATAGTTGGTGAAGCCGTCGCGAATGGCCTTGATTCCGGCTTCTTTAATATTGTCCGGGGTGTCGAAGTCGGGCTCACCGGCGCCGAAATTGACGACATCAACTCCTTCCGACTGTAGGGCCTTGGCTTTGGCGTCGATGGCCAGGGTCGGGGAGGGTTTGATTTCTTGGACACGGGACGACAGGGTAAGCATAGCTCTCTCCGGCATGTTCTGCAAATTTAAATTAATCGTTTTTGTTTTTCGCGGACGACCGAAAATAAAATTAAGGGCGCTCATTATCATAGCTCCGGCCGGACTGCAATAACAATCTAGAATACTTTGGTAATGAATAAGGAAAAGAAAAATGATCGCTTCCGTATGATTTCCGGTCTAAACGCGTAAAACATAAAATTGACATGGATAGTTGCTGTAAACCAACCGTCACTAAAAATTGTCGCTGATTGCCGCCAACATATTCCCATTTTCATTTTAAGGTTGTCTCTTTCGCTAAGTTCTGCTACCAAAGCCCGGTGCCGAAGGATTGCCCTTACAAGGGAAAATTTTTTCAATTGCATGAACATCAGGTGAAAGATTTGATTATCGCTGAAATGACCATGACCGAATTTGCTGCCGGCCTGGAGCGGACCCGCACGATTTTTCTGCCTTTTGGTTCGACCGAGGAGCATGGCCGACATTTGCCTCTGGATACCGATACCATGCAGGTTGACGCGGTCGTGAAGATGGCGGCCGCTCTACATGCGACCTTTGTCGCGCCCCCGCTGCACTATGGCATCTGCCGCAGTACTTCCGAGCATCCGGGAACCGTGGGCGTCGGGCCGGATAGTTTTCGCGCTTTGGTTCGAGACCTGATCAGGGGTTATTACAAACAAGGGCTGAGGAATTTCATTCTGATCTCCGGTCATGCCGGCAAAACCCATATCGGAGCCTTAGTTGAGGTCGGAGAAGAGATGCTGACGGCTTTTACTGATATTCGCGTGGCGGTAATCAATGAGTATGATTTTTGTCTGCAGGCGGGTCGAGAGCTGATTCAAACCTTGGGCGACGCTCATGCCGGCGAGGTCGAAACCTCTCGGATTCAGTACCTTTTCCCGAAATTGGTCAAGGGCACTTCGCCTCGTGAATTTCCGAATTTTCCTGATTATATTCTGGTTCGTGACAAGCAGGCCTGCTGGCCTGGCGGCGTCTGGGGCGATCCAGCTTGGGCCGGTGCCGAAAAAGGCGGCGAACTCTGTCGCCTGAGCGCCGCCGCCCTGGCTGAATTCGTCAAAAAATTTGAACAGTTCAAAGAGCCCAGTGAACGGGGTTGAGATATTTTTAAGGATGCGCCTGTTTGATTCGCACTGTCATTTAAATCTGAGCGCCTTTGCGGAGGACCTCGAGGCCGTGATTGCCAGGGCTCAGATGGCCGGGGTGGAAGGAATGCTGGTTGTCGGGACTGACCTCAACGATTCCATTCGGGCTCTGGAACTGGCCCACAAGTACCCCGGTATCTACGCGGCGATCGGTATTCATCCGCATGACAGCCAAAGCGCCGACGAGACCCTTTATTCTCGGTTATCATCTCTGGCCGCAGCCGAGAAGGTAGTGGCCTATGGGGAAATCGGCCTTGATTTTTACCGAGACCATTCGCCCCGTCCGGTACAGCGCCGAGCCTTTGCTCGCCAGCTTAATCTTGCCGGGGAACTGGGTCTGCCGGTGATTATTCATGACCGCGAGGCGCATCAGGAGGTCTACGATCTGATTCGGGCGGAATCGGGCTATCGGCACGGAGGCGTCATTCACTGTTTTTCAGCCGATTACGATTGGGCCCGGCGTTTTGTCGATCTGGGGTTTGCTATTTCCTTGCCGGGAACCATTACTTATCCGCGCAGCCAGGTTCAGGCCGAGGTGGCGAGAAAACTCAGCCTTGATGATCTTTTGTTGGAAACCGACGCCCCTTTCCTGAGCCCGGTGCCGTATCGCGGCAAACGCAACGAACCGGCCTATGTTGGATATGTGGCCGCAGCCGTGGCCGGTCTGAAAAAACTTGACCCGGAAGAGGTCGCCGCCAGAACTTCGGCCAATTGCGGTCGGGTTTTTAATCTTGATGTATAACTTTTGCTGAGCGCAAAAGCCCCTTGAAGGTCTTGACGTATCAGCCTTGCGGAGAGTGGAACATGCCGGAAAAGAGTTTTATTTTGACGTTTAAACGCAAAAGCAGTTTTCGCCTTTGCCTGGTCATGATTTTTCTGGCGAGTCTGTTGCCGGGCTTCGTCTGGGGGACGGAAACGGAAAAAGCTCCGGAGCCGCCGGAAACCGCTGCTCTGCTTGCCCGGATTCGGCATCAGTTCCGGCAGGAAAAGGTTTTTAATGGGCGGTTCACCCAGAAAACAACCTACGCCGATACCGATGAAACGGTATTAAGTCTGGGCTTGATCTGGATTCAGGGTCCGGACAAGATGCGCTGGGAGTATCAGCTGCCGGAGAAACAGCTGCTGGTTTCCGATGGCGCAACCCTCTGGTATCACAGCCCCGATCTCAACCAGGTTATGGTCGGTACGGTCAAGGAAATTAAGGAAGCTCGAATTATCATCAATCTTCTGGCCGAAATCAAGGCTAATCCGCAAGGTTTCAAGCTGACGGTAAATGAGATTGATGAACTGATTACCGTGGAGCTGCGCTCGCTTGCCGAAAATCAGGCGCCGCCTTTTCAAAAGTTGAAGATGGTGTTCGCCCGGGACTCCCTACAGCTGCAGGAAACCATGATGGTTGATCTGTTTGCCAATCGAATTGATATTTCCTATAAATGGTTGAGTGGTCCTGATCCGTCCTTGCCGCCGGCCTTTTTTACCTTTGTTCCACCGGCGGGTTGTGATGTCATGCCTTTAGGGCAATAGGGTTGACTTTTGTCAGGTTAGTGACTTAATTGTTTCAAATGTCGAACTTCAGTAAAAAACAAGAATCTCGGGAATTGTTTAAATTTAAGTGCTCGCTGATCAGGCCGGCAAGGAGGAAAAATGCCCTGGGAATACAATGGTGATGAAAACAAAGGCAAATCGT
>DSCM01000118.1 GCA_011049115.1 Pseudomonadota bacterium | reverse complement strand
TTTTATAGTCAGCAAGCAGGCGGTCAAGTAGATCTTTTTCAATGGCCATATGAGCTCCTTTTAATGGGTGGGGTCACGGTGTACCCCTGAATGGCCATTTACACAATCTTTTTTACACCCTCGATCTTTGTTTTCTCAGAGCGCTTCGCCCTTGAGGTTGATGACCAGCTCCCGACAGGGAATTTCCTGTTTGCTTTGCGCGATGGCCATTTTGACCGCGGTGGGCAGGCCGGAGCAGCAGGGAACCTCCATGGTGACCACGGTGACGCTTTTAATGTGGTTGCGGGTGAAAATTTCTGCAAAGTGTTTTTCGTAGGCGGGTAAATCGTCGAATTTAGGACAGCCCATCATCACCACCCGGCCGGGTAACAGCTCTCGATGCAGGGAGGCGTAAGCCACGGCCGCGCAATCGGCGAGAATGAGCAGGTCGGCCTGTTCGAGAAAGGGAGCATGGGCCGGAATCAGGCGGATCTGAACCGGCCAGTGGCCCAGACTTGAGAGCTGCTTATTTTCATCATTCCTGTTTTCCCGATGGTCTTCCGCTGGTGTTTGAGCGAAAGTCTGGATTTTAGTCGAGGGACAGCCGCAGGCCATGGTTGCCGACGAAAGCGCCTGCCCCTCTTCCTGCTCGCGTTTCTTAAGATATTCCTCGACGGCATCGGGATCAAAATCGTCCGCCATTCTTTCGACGATGGCAATGGCTCCCTGAGGGCATTCCCCGAGGCAGGCGCCGAGTCCGTCGCAATACCTTTCGGCGACCACCCTGGCCTTGCCGTCGATAATCTGAATGGCGCCCTCGTCGCAGGCGGGAACACACCGGCCGCAGCCGTCACATAAATCTTCATCGATCCGGATAATCTTGCGTAAAATTTTCATGGTTGTCTCCATCCGTCAAGTAGCGGTCATGGCCGGTGATTAATTTCGGGCTCCGAGGATGCTTTTGGTCGCCAGCTCGCGACCGCTTGCGGTCAGTAAGGTAGCCTTGATTTGTTTTTCCAGTAAAGCGTCGGAAAAGGGTTGTTCCTGTTGCCGTTTCTGCAGTGCGAAAATTCTGATGGCGTCATGCAGGCATTTGAACTCGGGGCTCAGGCTTTCAGGCTCTGATTCTTCTGGGTGAAAAAGCATTCGGAGAAGATTTTGAACCTTGTCCGCCAGATCCTTTTGGGCCCGCAGCTCATCGAGAATGGCTTGACTCAGACGCAGGGTCTCGATTTCCTGTTCGAGGTTTTCTTTTTTGTCGACCAGCGGGTTACCGCCGGCGATGTTATGCAGATAGGCGGCCCCCAGGACCACGGCCGGATTCGCCTGTTCCAGGGGAGCCAGCCGGCCGGCAAAACGGGCCACCTTGGTAGCCTGGCCGATCTTTTTAAAATCCTTACGGAAGTGCATCTTCATTTTCAGGGCGATGCGATCCTTGAGGAGATCGTCACGGCCGGCCAGCAGCTCCGGCGGCAGCTCTCCCATGCACTGTTCCGCGTACTGGCAGTAGGAGGCGCAGCCGAAATCCATTTTCGGGTTAATTACCTGCTTGCCGCAGTTTTTGCAACGGGTTGTGGTCTGGTCCTTGAAAAATTCAAGCTCGCTTCCGCATTCCGGGCATTTCGTCTCAAAGATAGCATCATGTTTCCAATAGCGTGAATCCTGGCCTGGACAGCGCATGGTTGATTCCTCCTCTATGCGGTTGTTTTTTAAAAACCGGGCCTGTCAGGAGACCGGTGCTCCGCGTCATGATTGTCGGATTTGTAAGCGCCGCGACTTTGATTGTTTTATATTACAAAATGAATATAATGACTTTGACTTAAGTCAACAAGACGGAAATGTTTTTGTCGGCAGGTTGAATTGGGGAATCATTTTAATTTTTTCACTCGACCGCGCCGGCGTCCGGCCAACCGGACGGGGAAAAATTATCGGGGGAACAAATGTTTTGCGGAAAAAGGAAAAGAAATGACTGAAAATCTGAATGTCGATCTGGTTGCGTGGTTTGGCCGGACTTCACTTTTTGCCGGTATGGAAGAGGCATACCTGATTGAACTCAGTCGGATTGCGGAAGTTTCACCTTATAAACGGAAAAGCCTGATTTTCAGCGAAGGTGATGCCGGCAACGGTTTTTACCTGGTCAAGCAAGGGAAGGTGAAAATCTTTAAGCTTTCACCCGATGGCAAGGAGCAGATTCTTCACGTGTTTGGGTCTGGAGAACCCTTTGGCGAGGTTCCGGTATTTGCCGGAAAAAGTTTTCCTGCGCATGCCGTCACCCTGGAAGACAGCGTGCTGGTGTTTTTGCCGCGACCGGATTTTATTGACCTGGTCGCCCGCAATCCGGCCCTGTCCCTCAACTTGCTGGCTGCCCTTTCTCAGCGTCTGCGGCAATTTACGAAAATGATCGACGATCTTTCCTTGAAGGAAGTTCCCGGACGTCTGGCGGCTCATCTGCTCTATCTCAGCGCCAAACAAGCGGGCCAAGACCGGCTGCAGCTGGAACTTTCCAAAACCCAGCTCGCCGGTCTGTTGGGGACGATTCCGGAAACCCTCTCGCGCATGCTGGCCAAACTGCAGAAAGAGAAGCTGATCCGGATTGAAGGTTCACAGGTGGTGATTACAAATCGTCGGGGGCTGACTGATCTGGCGGAGATGGGTAAATTCTGAGAGCACTGCGAAAAGGCTTTGCAAATATTTTTAAACTGCCTGAGAATGTCGTTGATTTTGCCCGGTTTTTTGCGGTAAGAAGAGCGGTTTGCCGTCTTTGTTAATGGGTTGGGATGGCGCGCCGGTGAGTTGGCTTAGATACGGCCCGCAGAGATCGCTGTGGGTTGCTGAAGGTCCCCGCATGCGTTTTGGAGTGATGTTTAATCCACGAAGAAAAAAAAAGAAGATCAATCCTTGGCCCGGACGTCTGGGGGGGCTTTCTCTGTTTTTCCTGGGGTTGACGGCGGTTCAGGTTTTTTCCTTCGGCTTATTCCGGCCGCCATTGACTCTGGCGGCGGCGAGCCAATGGGTTGCTTATGCTTTCAGCCGCGGAGACTGTCCCCAAACCGGATCCTGGGTGGCCCTGGACGAGCTGTCCCCGTATCTGCGCCGGGCCGTATTAGCCTCCGAGGATCAGCGCTTTCTGAAACATTATGGTTTTGATTTCATTGAATTGGGGGTCGCCTTGAGATCTTTGCAGGAGGGCGGCTATCTGCGGGGGGCGAGCACCATCTCCATGCAGACTGCGAGAACCATGTTCCTCTGGCCGGCGCGGAGTTGGTTACGCAAGCTGGTCGAGGCTTATTATACGTTGTGGCTGGAACTGTTGTGGAGTAAGGAAAAGATCTTTGAGTTTTATCTCAACAGCGTGGATTGGGGGCCGGCGGTCCGGGGGGCTGAAGCCGCGGCCCTGAAATATTTCAATTGCCATGCCCGGGAGCTTAATTCCGAGCAGGCGGCCTTACTGGCCGCGGTTTTGCCCGGCCCCCATCTGTGGCGACCGCATCGGCCGACCGCGGCGGTGCTGAGGCGGGCTGCGAGAATCATGCAGGAGATGGACAAGGTGCCATTGGTCGGACTTTCCCGGACTTGACGCCTTGTCGGCTGCCGGCGGCTCTCTTTTGTTTTCTGAATGGTAACTATTCAGCGTCGTTGATTTCAGTTTGTATCGAGACCTTGAAATCAGGAAAAACAAAGGACATGACCTGATTTCTGCTGGAAATCGGGCGCGTGTCATCTGGTTTTCCGGGTTGGGCTGAATAGTTGATCTGGCTGGTTGTTGGTCCCGGTAGCGGTTGCCGGGGCTCTGAATTTCAGTGGCTCCGGGTCTTCTGGCTTCTGGAGGCAGTTGGTGGTTTTGGTCAGATCGTTGAATTGCTCCGGGCCGGTCTTCCCGGCCCGGAATCTGGTCTTGAGAGCAGTTGTCGAATGATGGATTTGTGGAAGAAAATAGGTGGCTTATATCGTCGAGGCGAACCCGAGGCGAAAGCCATGGCCGAGGATAAAAAACAAACAAGCCAGGACATCGGTAAAACTTTCGCGCCCGAGCTTCATCAAGGGAAAGCGCCCGAAAAATCCGCCGGAACCTTATATCGGAGTGGTGAAGGGCTGGTTTTCCTGGTGGGGCTGCTCTTGACGGTAATATTTATAGCCTTGGTCATCTATTCTCTCATGCTTGATATCAGGGTCGGTCAGACCTTGTTGCTGGCTTTCGTGGCCCATACCCTGGGCGGCCGGGCTGCAGGTATCGGGCTTTGTATAGCCTTTGGTTTTTCCGCTCAGATTACGATTCTCTACAATATGTTTCTTGAGGTTCTGATCGTCTGTTACTGCTATTCACTGTTTGTTTTTTCCTTCAATAATTATCTGAAATGCAAATGGCTGACGGTCGCTATCATCAATGCCGAAAAACAGGCCTTGAAGCATAAAAAAACCGTTTCCCGTTACGGTTGGCTGGGGCTTTTTACTTTCGTCATGGTTCCCTTGCCGATTACCGGCCCGGCCGCCGGTTCAATTATCGCTTATTTCCTGAAATTCAGTGTCTTGCGCAACTTTTCTGCGGTTTTTTCCGGGACCCTGGTGTCGATTATTGTCTGGACCTGTTTTTTTGACTATCTTGACCGCCATATCGCAGTTTTCAAATACGCAATGCTGGCCGTATTGATCGTGTTTTTTTTCCGCTATTTCAAAACGATCAAGGGGTGGTTTATTCAGCCGATCAACGAATGATTCAGAGGTGATGGCCGGAGCCGGCAACATGATTCGTCAGGGCTGAATTTTTATGGCATCAGACCAGAGGATTTGCTGCGGAGGAGAATTGATGGAAACCAGATTGGTTTTGCAGGGCGATATTGCGAAT
The DNA here is from genome assembly GCA_011049115.1 of Pseudomonadota bacterium. Taxonomy (NCBI): domain Bacteria; kingdom Pseudomonadati; phylum Pseudomonadota; species Pseudomonadota bacterium. The sequence continues at coordinate 298 of DSCM01000118.1, read as the reverse complement.
ATTGAGATCTGCGATGATATTTTACGGGATTTATCGGCTGTGATTGACGCCGGGGTCGAAAAAACTGGCTCTTGATCTCGATAAGGTCAGCTATCTTAATGCCGGCGCGCTGGACGCATTGGTCAGTACTCAGCGAAAAATCGATGAGCTGGGGGAGAGATGATTCTGGTTAATGTCTCAACCAGATTAACCTTACAACGACACTTGCTTCACAGATATCAATTGGAGTACCTTTCGTTTTCTGTGAGACAGATAGGAACGATGGTTACGAATTTGGATCCACTCTATCAATTTAAGC
>DSCM01000117.1 GCA_011049115.1 Pseudomonadota bacterium | reverse complement strand
CCTTGATATCTTCAATGATGTCCGGATCATCGACCCTTTCAAACGTAACTCCAACTCTACCATTTTGGCCACCGGGTTTTTTGTTTCTTTTTTTCCGGGGCTGCCGTTTCCTCAAGGGATCGGTTGATGGCGGCATTTGTTCTTCGTCCCGAATCAGGGCCTGTACTTTTTCGATGGTTGCCTGGATATCGATATTTTCAATTGTCTTTCGATTTTCTCCCTGTGTTGTGGAAGCATTATAACACAGGTTTTAAAAGCAAAATTTCGCTCAATATAATCGATTTTACGGGACTTTAAATTTTGGCGCCGGGCAAGAAGCTATGTGTGTTGGAAAAGACTGCAGTATCAGTTCAACACAGACTTCCTGCGGTCAAAATATGATGACTTGTTTGGGCAAACCAAAAATCGAAAAAAAGGCCAAAACCTGTGTCAAGTCTTTTTTTTAGATTTAGCAATTTTTTTCGCTGAATAATTACAAATTGCTTTTACATACAAAAATATTCACGCGCCGAATCGGTCACGACCCGGCCTCTGGGAGTCCGAGCCAAAAACCCCACCTGTAACAGATAAGGCTCGCAGACATCTTCCAGGGTGTCAGTCTCTTCATTGAGTACGGCAGCCAAGGTTTCAATGCCGACCGGACCACCGTTAAAGCTACCAATAAGCGCTTGCATATAAAGTCGGTCAAGGTGGTCAAACCCCCGACTATCGATATCAAGGTTGTCAAGAGCGGCCGCAGCGCTATCTTGGGAGATCAGACCAGAACCGGCCACCTGAACAAAATCACGCACCCTTTTCAGCAAGCGGTTTGCAATTCTCGGCGTACCCCGGGAACGCCGAGCGATTTCACAAGCCCCGACTTTATCAATGCTGATACCCAGGATTTTAGCGGATCGGCCAACAATTCTGGCGAGCTCCTCGACCTGATAAAATTCCAGCCGCATTACGATCCCGAAACGATCCCGTAAAGGAGAAGAAAGCAGACCTACACGCGTAGTAGCTCCCACCAGGGTAAACGGGGGGATATCAAGAGAAATGGAACGCGCCGCCGGCCCTTGACCGATAATAATATCCATCTTAAAATCTTCCAGAGCCGGATAGAGGATTTCCTCAACGGTCCGATTGAGACGATGAATCTCATCAATAAACAGAATATCGTAGGGCTGCAGGTTGGTTAAAATCGCGGCCAGATCACCAGGTCTGGTGATCGCCGGCCCGGAGGTCCCGCGGATCTGAGCTCCCATTTCAGCAGCGACAATCCGTGACAAAGTAGTTTTACCCAGACCAGGCGGACCGTACAACAACAAGTGATCAAGCGCCTCGTTCCGGCCGCGTGCCGCCTCGATAAAAACCTTAAGATTGCCGAGCATTTTTTTTTGACCTACATAATTAACCAGGGAATGGGGCCGCAGGCCCTCTTCAAGATCATCTTCCGCGCTTTTCAGGGATTGCACTAAGCGTTCGTCAGCCACGGTGAAGCTCCTGCAAGACTAGTTTAAGAAGACGTTCCAAAGATTCCCCGTAATTTTCCCGAACAACTCTGAACGCCGGTTCCTCCACCTCACTGCTACGGTAGCCTAATACCTGGAGGGCAGCTTTTAACTCGGCCAGAGTCTGGGTTTTTCCTGTCTCATTTGCGTTATCAACACCTAAGACATTATCAGAAAAAAAACCGACCTCCGTTTTCAACTGATCTCCCAGCTCTACCACCAGTCGCCTTGATAACTTTTTACCCACCCCTGGCAGTTTTGCCAGCTCATCGACCTCCTGATTAACTATCTGCCGCTGCAGACGACCGATATCACCTGCAGCGATAATTGCGAAAGCGAGCTTCGGACCAACTCCACTAACCTGTAAAAGACGCAGAAACATGGCCTGCTCACGCTGTTCGAGAAAACCATAAAGAACAATGGCTTCGTCCCTGAACCTGGTGGTCACCCATAAGGTTACTTCGGCATCAATTCCCGGCAACAGCCGCAATGTTGCGGCTGAAACCAGCATACGATAACCGACCCCACCGACATCAACCATAATTTCACTGCCGTTTTTAAGGATCAGAAAGCCGCGCAGGCGACCAATCATGTTTTTTCACCCGGGCGATACTGGATCTGCTGCAGATGACAAAGTGCCACCGCCAAAGCATCGGCAGCATGTTCGCCACAGATCTGATCTAGCCGCAATAAAATTTTCACCATCTGCTGAACCTGTTCCTTTCCGGCTCTACCACACCCCGTCACGGCCTGTTTCACTAAAGCCGGAGCATACTCATAAATGGCTTTATCCGCTTTAGCTGAGGCGACCATGACCGCTCCGCGGGCCTGCCCTAATACGAGCATACTTTTGACATTACTGCCAAAGAAAACGCCTTCAACCGCCACCATCTCGGGCCTGAATTCATGCAAGAGCTGCGTTGTGTGATCAAAAATCAGGGCCAGCTTGGCGCCGACATCCGCCCTGACCGGCAGATTCAGTTCTTCATGATAAAGACAGTTGTAGCAACCAGCTTTTCTTTCCACTAAACCATAGCCGGTAACCATGCTCCCAGGATCAACCCCCAAGACCAGCATCAGCCCTGAAGCTCCTCTAAAATCGCATCATCAATATCGAAGTTGGAGTAAACCTTCTGAACATCGTCACAGTCCTCCAGGCTATCAAGCAAGCGCAACATCTGTTCCGCCGCCTTTCCTTCAAGACTGACAGTATTGGATGGAACCTTATCAACCGTCGCCGATAACATTGCAATTTCAGCCCGTTCCAGGGCGTCCCGAACCTCATCAAAGGCTTCCAGTGACGTATGAATCTCAATATTATCAGAACCTTCTTCATCTAAAACATCATCGGCACCGGCCTCCAGCGCAAGTTCAAATAACGTTTCAGTATTCACCTTATCACGCTCACAAACAATCACACCCTTGGTTTCAAAAATCCAGGAGACACAACCATTTTCACCTAAATTCCCATTACCCTTGTTGAAAATGTGGCGCACCTCGGCTGCGGTCCGATTCTTGTTGTCGGTCAGAATATCAAGCATGATCGCCGCACCTCCAGGTCCGTAACCCTCATAGGTATATTCTACATACTGAACGCCATCGAGATCTCCGGTCCCTTTTTTAATCGCCCTCTCGATATTATCCTTAGGCATATTTGCGGTTTTAGCCGCGCTCACTGCCGTACGCAGACGCGGATTCATATCGGGGTCACCCCCCCCGCTACGCGCCGCCACAATTATCTCTTTAATGATCTTAGTAAAAATTTTTCCCCTTTTAGCATCAGCAGCACCTTTTTTATGTTTGATACTACTCCATTTATTATGACCCGACATAAACTTTCTCCAAAATACTCCCTGTATGGAAATTATCAAGCTTACAACTGATAAAGTCGAAGATTAGCCCTATATCACCCACCTTGTCAAGACGTAAAAAAGGCCAGCGCCTGTAAAAGGCGCTGGCCCGTTTTGTACCTTATACCATGCAGGCTTCTCTTACATGGCAACCAGCAGAGGCGCGATAACCAGAGAAACAATCGACATCAGTTTGATCAGAATATTCATGGCCGGACCGGAGGTGTCCTTGAAGGGATCGCCCACCGTATCACCGGTAACTGCAGCTTTATGCGCATCCGAACCTTTACCGCCGATATGACCCTGTTCAATGTATTTCTTGGCGTTATCCCAGGCCCCACCGGCATTGGACATAAAGAGCGCCATAAAGACCCCAGCCAGGGTGGCTCCCGCCAGCATTCCGCCAAGAGCCTCAGCGCCCAGGAAATAGCCCACAGCGATCGGGGAGATAACCGCCATCAGACTGGGAACCACCATCTCACGTAGGGAGGCAGCCGTGCTGATATCGACACATTTTTCATATTCCGGACGACCGCTCCCATCCATGATGCCGGGTATTTCGCGGAACTGGCGACGAACTTCCTCAACCATAGCAAACGCAGCCCGCCCAACCGAGGACATGGTCAAAGCGCCGCACATAAAAGGAATGATACCACCGAGAAACAGGCCGACAACCACCATCGGATTAGTCAGATTAATAGATTGCAGACCAACCGCCGAACCATAGGCCGAAAACAGCGCCAAAGCAGTCAGCGCGGCCGAGCCGATAGCAAATCCCTTACCGATCGCAGCCGTCGTATTACCTAAAGCATCAAGCCCATCCGTGATTTTGCGAGTTTCCTCTCCCAGTCCACACATTTCAGAGATACCACCGGCATTATCGGCAATCGGGCCATAAGCGTCAACCGACATAGTGACCCCAACCGTGGCCAGCATGCCAACCGCGGCAATGCCGATACCATAAAGACCGATGAACTTGTAACCGCCGAAGATGGCTGCACAGATCAGAAGTACGGGAATAGCACAACTCTCCATACCGACGGCCAGACCGGTGATGATATTTGTGGCCGGACCGGTTTTACTGGCTTCGGCGATTTTAATAATCGGCTTGCCGGCCGTATAGTACTCAGTTGTGATACCAATCAAAATACCGCAGGCACAACCAAAAGTCAGGGCCCAGAAAGCACCGATCGGCAGCCCCATGTACTTAGCGGCCCAGTATGCTCCGATCAAAAGGGCGCCGGCACCGACAAAGGTGCAATAGCGCAAGGCATCCGCCGGGTTATACTTTTCCAGAATCTTCATGGACAGGATACCCAACATGGAACTGACGATTCCGATCATAACCACAATCAGGGGATAGGCCATGAAGGTATAACGAGCCGTTTCATACATCGCGCCGGTTGCCGTCGCCGCGATCGCGATGGTTGCGATTACCGATCCGACATAGGACTCAAAGATATCGGCGCCCATACCGGCGATATCACCCACGTTATCACCGACATTGTCGGCAATGGTGGCCGGGTTGCGGGGGTCGTCTTCCGGAATACCGGCTTCGACCTTACCAACCAGGTCGGCCCCGACATCAGCGGCTTTCGTATAGATACCGCCGCCAATACGGGCAAAAAGGGCGATCGAGCTGGCGCCCATCGCGAACCCGCTGATATAGCTGGAACTTTCAGGTGACCCACCATAGAGATAAAACAGAACGCCTACCCCGATCAACCCCAGGGAAGCCACGCACATCCCCATGACGGCGCCGCCGGAAAAGGCGATGCTCAGAGCCTTGGCCTGACCCGACTCATTCGCCGCGGCCGAGGTCCTGACATTGGCACGGGTTGCTGCAACCATGCCGAAATAACCGGCAAGCACCGAACAAAAGGCCCCGCCGAGAAAGGCGTAAGCCGTCTGCTCATTCAGAAATCCGTAAAGCAGAGCGAAAACAACAATGACGAATACCGCCAGTATCTTGTATTCACGTTTCAGAAAAGCCATTGCTCCTGAATGGATAGCATCCGAGAGGTCCTTCATTTTGTCGTTACCGGCGCTTTGCTTAACGACGTAAGAGTAGAGCACCCCGGCAAAGAGGAGGCCGATAACCCCCAGAATAGGTGCATACATGGTGTAACTTTCCATACATTCCCTCCTTTTTGTGATACGGTTTTGGTTAAACTACTGCACTGCTATCATTAAAATAAAACGGACTAAACGCTAATCCGACAATTGGTCTGATTCATGGCGACAACCGGTCCATTTTGCAATAAAATCCGCAGTGCCTCGCCGCCCCTTCGCAAAACCTCCCGCATCAGGCCCTTCTCGCTGTCCGCAAAGGGTGAAAGTACGAACCCTACCGTATCCCGATTCCGCAGGCCACTGTCGATACCCAGCCTCAGCCGCAGAAAACGATCACTTCCGATCTCGTGCAGCACTGAGTTCAGACCGTTATGACCGCCGCTACCCCCTCCGGACTTAAATTTAATCCGTCCCAGCTGAAGATCGAGATCATCATGCACGACCACGACTTTACCTAGATCAAGATCGGGATTGTCTTTCAGCACCGCCCTTAACGCCAAACCGCTCTGATTCATAAAGGTTTGCGGCTTCAGCAACCAGACCGGTTTATCAGCCAGCGTTAAGAAAAAAACCTCAGTACAGTACGCATCCAGAAAACAAAAGGAATGCGCGATATTATTTGCTTCCAACAGGGCATCAAGCTGCAGAAAGCCGATATTATGACGAGTTCCGACATACTCAGGCCCCGGATTACCAAGGCCGATGATCAGGTAATGCCCTGAATCCAGTTTCAGAGTCATTTAGGAATTCACAAATAAAACAATCGCCAGGTTGCTTACGCCTCCGATTCTCCCTCGACTGCGACATCGCCGCTGACGCCCTGAACCGTAACTATCGTAAAATTGACCGGCGCCACAAATTCGACGTCCTCTACCCGAAGGTCATTGACGTGAATCGCATCCCCGATGCCCAAAGAAGTGACATCAACGACAATATGCTCAGGAATTTTACGAGGCAGGCACCTGATCTCAAGGGTTCTCCGCACCGGCTGAAGCAGACCGCCTTCCGCCACTCCCCTCGCCTTACCTTCAAAAACCACGGGAACTTCGACCAAGATCGGCACCCCGTAACGAACCCCGTAGAAATCGGCATGAATCAGACGGCCACTGACCGGGTCTCGCTGCACCTCCTTAACAATTGACAGAAACTCATCATTCTGGCCTTTGCCATCTACATTCAGGGCGACCAATGAACTGCCGCCGCCCTCGCTGAGAAGACGCTCCATCGCGGAGCGGTCGACCGCAAAAAAACTGACCGGACACTGTTTTCCATATCTCACGGCAGGAATTTTTCCGGTTTTACGTAATCTGGCAGCATACCCCTTGCCGCTCTCCGTTCTACTTTCTACCACTAATTCGGAAATAGCCATATGTTCCTTCAAAACCTCCCTTGAACAAACCGACTCGACCTCAGCGCCAGCGAAAAAAAGTCAGTTAAATCATATTTTTAAACACAATAAGCCACGTTTTCCAGAAGACCGGTCTCCCGCTTCAACAAAACGGGCGGATTTCTTTTTCAACCGAAAAGGGCGCTGACCGAATCACCGAAATAGATTCTCTTAATGGCATCAGCCAGCAAGGACGAAACCGAAAGAACCTCGATCTTGGCGCAGGCCTGGGTTCGATCATTCGGCGCAATCGTATCGGTTATAACAACCTTTTCAATTTTTGATCTTTCAATTCTTTCCAATGCCGGACCGGAAAGCACTCCATGCGTGGCCAGCCCGTATACGGCGGTCGCTCCTTTTTCAACCAAGGTGTCGGCCGCCTGGGTCAGGGTTCCTGCCGTATCAATCATATCATCCAGCAGAATCGCGGTTTTCCCTTCAATTTCCCCGATGACATTCATCACTTCCATGACATTGGGACCGCTTCTGCGTTTATCGATAATCGCCAGCGAAACCTTGAGCTTCTTGGCAAAGGAACGAGCTCTTTCAACCCCTCCGGCATCTGGGGAAACAACCACCAGATCACCTTTGATATGATTCTGCACATAAGAGTAAAGCACTGGAGAAGCATAGAGATGGTCTACCGGGATATCAAAAAAACCCTGAATCTGGCCGGCGTGTAAGTCGACAGTCAGAACCCTTTGCGCGCCGGCAACCGTCAGCAGGTCAGCTACCAGTTTGGCGGAGATGGGGGCGCGCGGCGCCACCTTGCGATCCTGACGAGCATAACCATAATAGGGAATAACTGCGGTTATTTCCGCCGCGGAAGCCCGTTTCAAGGCATCAATGATTATCAGCAGCTCCATCAGGTTTGCATTTACCGGCGCAGAGGTAGACTGAACCACAAAAACATGCATCCCCCGCATGCTTTCATGCAACTCCACCATAATCTCGCCGTCACTGAAACGTTTCACCACCCCTTTACTGAGCGGTTCACAGAGGTCACGGCACAAGGCATTGGTAAGCAGCGGATTCGAGTTGCCGCCGAAAATTTTCAGTCTCTCCATGAATTAATTTGACCGGATCCTTTTTGGTATATTGTCTAATTTCTAAAGTGGGATAAGCCTCTACTGCCGGTGGCAGGGGCGGTAGGATTCGAACCTACGAATGCAGGCTCCAAAGGCCTGTGTCTTACCGCTTGACGACGCCCCTTTATTAAGCCTTAATCGAAGACCCGCCCCTAATATAGAAAAAGGTAAGACAAGTCAAGTATGTTATGATATCTGGGTTGTTTTATTTTCATAAAACCCCGAACAAGAAACAAAACACAACCCGGTTTCAAGTCCCGACTAAGTTCCTGGCCACGTAAAAACAGCAACCCTGCCCCCGCAGACTATGCTGCATCTGTCTTTCCGCCCGGAGAGCGTTTTCAAGGTCGGCATAAACCGCGTAAATCACCGAACCGCTGCCACTCATTCGCGCTCCGAGACAACCCGAGCATGCAGTCATTCTTTGCCTTATCTCTGCAAGCATGGGGTAACGACGCGACACAACCAGCTCAAAATCATTCTCCAGTTCATACCCGTACGTCGTCGCGCCCTGCTGGAATTGCCCGACATCATAACTTATCATCCTCGTCTCGCAACCCAGATGCAAAGCCGAATAAGCCCAGGCCGTATCAACGGAGAACGGAGGTTTCACGAGCAGATAATAACGGGGCCGCGGTGGCCCTAGGCGCGTCAGATGGTCACCGGTCCCGGTGACCAGAACCAGCCCCGGATTGAGGAAAAAAGGCACATCGGCACCAACCGCGGCGGCGGTAGCGACAATCTCCGACTCTTGCAGGTTGAGTTCAAGAAAGTTATCGAGCAAACTGATCACAGCGGCGGCGTTGCTGCTCCCCCCGCCCAACCCGGCTCCAGTAGGAATTTTTTTATCAAGAAAAAAATTCCAGCTACCGGTTTTCCGGCAGCCCCGGCGATCAGCAATTTCCACCATCCGGCGGGCTGCTTTAAGAACCAGATTATCTTCCCCGGCCAACGCAGCCAACTGAGGACAGTCAATGGAAAAAGCCTGGTCAGGCGCCGGCGTGAACTCACAATACAATGTATCGGCCAGGGAAATCGGCTCCATGACACTATAGATATCATGATAGCCGTCCGACCGCCGTCTGACAATTTTAAGTCCGAGATTGATCTTGGCCGGGGTTAAAAGGGCTCTGCAAAAACCTGGGACGCCACTCACAGAATCACTCAATACTGATGCTTTTCTTGCCGATTTCAGCAATTTTTTTGGGCAGGCGAACCGTCAACACTCCATTTTTCAGACTGGCCTTAACCCCCTCCGCATCAACCGCATCGGAGAGCAGGATTACTCTTTCAAAGCGCCCTCTGACTCGTTCCAAACAAAGAACCTCCGCCCTGGTAAAGGCGGCACTATCCTCGCGCCAACCCTTGATCACCACCTTATCCGCGCAGACAGATAGCTCAAGCTGATCTTTTTCCACTCCCGGAACTTCAACTATCATCAGATATTCATCCCCCGAATCAAAGAGATCCATGGAGGGAGACCATTGGCTGCCGGAATGCGGGTCCAGGTTAAATTCATTATCAGAGGCAGAAAAGAAACGATCCATCTTATTTTTCATGGAAAAAAGCATCTCAATGGTTTCATCTTTTTTTCGTCCCATACAGCAACTCCCGTTAACCTATTACCACCCGGTTTACCTCTCGCCGTAAGGCCATTAAGTTTTCTTGCCTACACCTGGAAAAGGTTTACAACCAGTCGACGAGCCCGCCGGAAAAACTTTAACCGAGCACCGCCAGCAGCGCCTCATTTTCAATCATACCAGGTTTAACAACCGCAAACCCCCCCTGAGAAGACGGACTACGACAAGGCAAAGTCTGCAATAAAACCCCACCCATAACAACCACCTTATCCTCTTCATCCCGAATTGACTGAATCATGGCGAGTCCTTTCGCATCTGATTCAGCCAGGAGCAAACCGGCCGCTTGGCGGTGATGAAATGAGACGGTCTGGCCGTCTCCCATTTTCCACTCGACTCGGTCTCCGATTTCAAGCTCGGTCACGATCCCAACCCGAAGTCGGCAGGCCTGCGGAGCCCAATAATGCCCGCTGCGGCCCCCCTTTTTTTCAAGCAGGGAAACCTGCTCCAGAATCATTGACTTATCGACCGCTTTACACATATCGTAAAGCGTCAGGCCCGCAACGGTGACCGCCATCAGCGCCTCCATCTCGATTCCAGTGCGACCGACTAAGGAAGCCTCAGCAATTATCACCACGGCCGATTGCGAGACCAGGGGAAAGAGCTCCAGTGACACCCAGGTCAAAGGCAAAGGATGGCAGAGCGGAATCAAGTCTCCGGTACGCTTGGCCGCCATGACCCCCGCCAAACGTGCCGCCGCGAAGACATCTCCCTTCGCCAGCTTTTGCGAAGTCACCAGCTGCAAGGTGGCGGGGTCCATCCGAATCATGCCCCAGGCCCGAGCGTAACGCCGGGTTTCCGCCTTACCACCGACATCGACCATGGCGGCCTGGCCGCGAATATCAAGATGACTCAAGCCCGACATCATCAGCCACCGATTGTCGACATCAGTCGAGTACATTTGCGCTCGGCATTACAGGCCAGGGCATGTTCCGCCAATTTAGACGCCACCGCTTGGCGAAAAAGAGCGGCAATAGCCGCCTCATCCCCACCCGAGCGCAGAACCTTTTTCAAATCATATTCATTGTCGGAAAGCAGACAGGGTCGCAGGCGGCCATCAGCCGTGATTCGAATGCGGTTACAGGCAGCACAAAAATGATTACTCAGCGGGGTAATCACCCCAATTCGCCCCTGACTCCCGGAGAGGCGATAAAGCCGGGCCGGCCCACCCAATTCAGCCGGCACTTCTTCCGGAGGACCATAATCCCGGCTGATCCGCTCGAGAATTCGGGCTCCCGTCACCACCTTGTTTTCCCGCCATTCGGAAGATGACCCGATCGGCATATATTCGATGAACCTGACCTGCAAAGGCCGATGCATGGTTAATTCGGCAAAATCCGCAAGTTCATCATCATTAACCCCGCGCATGACCACGACATTGATTTTGACGGGAGAAAATCCGACCTCCAGTGCAGCCTCGATGCCGCCTCGCACCTGATTAAAATAATCCCGCCCGGTGATCTCCAGGAAGCGCTGCCGCCGCAAGCTGTCAAGACTGATATTAACCCGTCGCAGGCCTGACTGCCAGAGCGGTCGCGCCAGTTTCCCGAGAAGTACGCCGTTGGTGGTCAGGCTGATATCGTTGATGCCGTAGATTCCGGCCAGCCGGGCAATCAGCTTATCAAGATGACGGCGCACCAGCGGCTCTCCTCCGGTCAGCCTGATCTTGTCGATTCCCATGCCAACCAGGACTTCAGCGACCTTGACGATCTCTTCATAACTGAGAATCTCCAGAGGTTGACGATCGAAAAAAGCCGGAGCTGTACAATAGCGACAGCGCAGATTGCAGCGATCAGTAACCGAGATCCGAACATAGCTGACCCGGCGATTATGCCCGTCTTCCAACGCTCGCTTAAACATCATCAAAGCCTAAATAAAAAACCGGTTTTTTTTAAACCCGGTTGGTCCGACTGACAGTTTTCATGCGGTAAAAGGATTCAGCCGCAGAATGGTCTGTTCCCGATCCGGACCGACAGAAATCAGCATGGCCGGAATGCCCAACTGTTCTTCAATATAGGATATATAATTTTGTGCATTTTCCGGAAGTTTATCATACTCAAGGATGTCGCTGAGATCCTCCCGCCAGCCCTGCATCTCGGTCAGCACCGGTTCGCACAAAACCAGATCTTCCAACGAAGAGGGGAAATAGTCAATAATCTCACCGCGCAAACGATAAGCCGTGCAAACCTTGACCGTGTCGAGACCGGAAAGCACGTCAAGCTTAGTCAAGGCAAAGCTGCCCAGACCGTTCAGAAGCACAGCATAACGCAGGGCTACCAGATCAAGCCAGCCGCAACGCCGCGGCCGACCGGTGGTCGTGCCGAACTCTCCACCCTGACTGCGCAGATGCTCACCGATCCGATCCTCGAGTTCAACCGGAAACGGTCCACTGCCGACCCGAGTCGTATAAGCCTTGACAACCCCGACCACTTCATCAATAACCTTGGTTCCGATCCCGGCCGAAGCACAGGCATTAGCCGCTAGGGTTGAAGAAGAAGTCACAAAGGGGTAAGTTCCATGATCAATGTCCAGCAAGCTGCCCTGGGCTCCTTCGAACAATATAGGCTCTTCCCTCTTCAGGCAGTCCGCCATGACATAGGGAACCTTTTTGATAGCCGGAGCCAGAATTCCGGCGGCGGCTACCAGCTCGGCGTAGACCTCTTCCAGAGCAATCGGCTCTTCCCCATGGATCTCGGTCAAAAGCCGATTATGCTGAGCCAACAAGGTCCCCAGACGCCGACGCAAAACCTCTTCCGGAGCCAGTAAATCCCCCAGCCGCAAACCCCAACGCGCCATTTTGCTTTCGTACGCCGGCCCGATACCGCGACCAGTGGTGCCGATTTTTGCCTCCCCCCGCCAAAGTTCGCGAGCCTGATCCAAACGACGATGGCTTTCCAGAATAAGATGCGCTTCATCACTCAAAACCAGCTGGTCCAGAATATCGCGCCCGCTCTGGGCTCTCAGCAACCTGATTTCTTCCAGTAGAATTTTCAGGTCAATGACCACTCCGCTGCCGATCACACAGGTTTTACCGGGACGCATAATTCCCGAAGGGATCAGGTGCAGAGCATACTTCCAACCGTCAATCACCAACGTATGCCCCGCGTTGTTACCCCCCTGAAAACGCACTACCACCTTAGCCCAGCGAGTCAGCAAATCGACTATTTTCCCTTTACCCTCATCACCCCACTGGGTCCCGATGAGCACAACATTCGCCATAGTTAAATCCTTGATGCACTCACAAAAAAACAATCCTTGAAAAGCAGTGCACACCCTTTACAAGGTAGGTAAAAACCCATCACCATAATTATCAAGAACTGTGCTGCCTTCGGATGCCGCTTTTCTTCCGAGACTATCGTACCTTGAATTTAGAGATAAATTTCCCTTACCGAAACAATATTGGGCAACATTGCCAAACCGCTGACCACCGCGTCTGCAATGGGCCCATCAATCTGAACCATCGACAATGACATTCCTCCGACACATTCACGACCAAATTGCATGCGGCCGATATTGATGCCGTTCTCACCCAGATAAGAACCAATCGCACCGATCACGCCGGGCTTGTCATAAGCGTAGATAACCAACAGATGGCCTTCAGGAATCGCTTCAAGTTCAAACTGATCGACCTTGACAATCCGAGGCTCGGTTTTGCCGAAAAGCGCTCCGGAAATCAGATGCTGATTGCCATTATTCTGCCCGATCAAAGAAATCATACTCGAAAAGTTACCGGCCTCTTCGGTCTTGACCTCGACCAGCGTAATCCCCCGCTCCCGGGCCAGAGAAGGAGCGTTGACAAAATTAACCAGATCTCCGACCATCGGGGTCAGTAAACCCTTGAGCAGGGCCGTGGTAATCGGTTGCGTGTCATGTTCGGTGACCTTGCCTTTATATTCGATCCGTACTTCACTCAAGCCGCACTTGTCGCCACTGCAGAGCTGAGTATGAAAACGACCCATTTTTTCCGCCAGATTAAGATAAGGGCCGGTAACCTTCAGAACTTCGGCGCTGACACTGGGGACATTCAGGGCATTGACAATAGTCCCCTGACAAAGGTATTCGGCAATCTGTTCGGCCACGGCGACCGCGACGTTAACCTGGGCTTCATCTGTGGAAGCTCCCAGATGAGGCGTGCAGATAAAATTTTCCAGACTAAACAGCGGATGATCAGCCGCCGGAGGCTCCTCTTCAAAAACATCGAAGGCCGCGCCCCCGACCCGACCATCGCGCAGAGCCTCGTAAAGATCATCTTCTTTAATGATGCCGCCCCGGGCACAGTTGATGATTCTGACACTGTCCTTCATCAGGGCGAAGCTTTCCCGGTTGATCATGTGCCGGGTATCCTTGGTCATCGGGGTGTGGACCGAGATATAATCAGCCCGCCGGAAAAGATCCTCCAGGGAAACCAGTTCGATATCCAGGTTAGCCGCTTTTTCTTCCGAAATAAACGGATCAAAAGCGATGACCTTCATTTTCAGTCCCTGCGCCCGGTCCGCGACAATGGAACCGATATTGCCAAGCCCAACCACGCCCAGCACCTTATTGAAAAGCTCCTTGCCCATAAAACGGTTTTTTTCCCAGTTCCCGGACTTCATCGAAAAGGTCGCCTGCGGAATATTGCGACTTAAGGCCAACATCATTGAAATCGTATGTTCAGCCGTGGTTATGGTGTTGCCTTTAGGAGTGTTCATAACCACAATACCCCTAACCGTGGCCGCTTCGACATCGACATTATCGACCCCGATTCCGGCCCGGCCAACAACCTTAAGACGGTCGGCACGAGCGAGCACCTCGGCCGTCACCTTGGTTGCACTCCGGATGGCCAATCCATCATAGCCGCCGATCACGGCAAGCAACTCCTCGGGCTTCATCCCGACTCTGACATCAACTTTAATATCTTCGAATGCGGCAAACACCTCGATTGCTTTAGCCGACATCTTATCACTGACTAAGACTTTATATTTACTCAATTCAGACCCCTGTAACCATTCATTAAGGAATGCGGCTGCCGCCCAAGGCGAACTTGAATCTGCTCGCCACCTTTAACCCGCCGCACCAATTAGCCATTACATCAAAATAAAAACTATTTCTTCTGCAAGACTTCCTGGGCCGCGCGGACGGCACTGCGACCGGCCAGATCGTAACCTAAGGAAACCAGCGCCATCTCAAGAGCCGCCAGACCGATCAGCACATCAAAATCCGCCGCATAGCCCAGATGAGCCAGGCGAAAGATTTTGCCCTTAGCATGATCTTGCCCCCCAGCGATGGTCACGCCATTGGCGCGCAGCACCTTAACCACATCCTGGCCATCAATCCCATGCGGAGCACAAACCGCAGTAACGGCGTTGGATGGCGCCGACGGGGCAAAAAGTTCAAGCCCCAAAGCCATCACGCCGGCCCGGGTTGCTTCCGCAAGGCGGGCATGACGCTTAAACACCTGGTCCAAGCCCTCTTCCTTAATCATCACCAGAACTTCCCGCAGACCGACAATCAATGAAACCGCCGGAGTGTAGGCGTTCTGCCCTTTAACGGAATTCTTAAGCTCCTTGGCAAAATCGAAATAATAGCGGGGCAGGGTCGAACGTTGATTAAATTTCCAGGCTTTGGCGCTGAGCGCGGCAAAAGCCAATCCCGGAGGCAGCATCAGGGCTTTCTGGGAACCGGTAACGACCACATCCAGACCCCACTCATCCATCGGCAGAGGGAAAACTCCCAAGCCGGTAATCGCGTCCACGACCAACAGGGTGTCCTCCCGTTCACGCAGCAGATCGGCGACTTCCTTGACCGGGTGCATAACCCCGGTCGAGGTTTCACTGGCCTGCAGAAGCACGGCTTTGACGTCAACTTCCCTTGCCAGCAGATCAGCGAGCACCCTGACCTGCAGGGCCTGGCCCCACTCCACATCAAGATCTATGACTTGCAGGCCGTAGGTTTTACCAAGCTCAGACCAGCGCTCGCCAAATTTACCGGCGCGCACGGCGATCACCTTATCTCCGGGAGAAAACAGATTGACAATCGCGCCTTCCATGGCCCCGGTACCGGAAGAAGCCAGAACCAGGACCTCCTCTTTCGTTTGAAAAAGATGTTTCAGGCCTGCTCTGACCTCTTCAAAGATTTCCTTGAAAACCGGGGCCCGATGATGAATTATGGGCAAAGACATGGCCTGTAAAACCCTGGGCGGCACCGGGGTCGGTCCCGGTGCCAGAAGATATTGTTTTTGCATAAACTGAACTCCTGTCGCTACCAACAAAACTATTGAATGAAAATTCCACGGCCACGGCCGCTAAACTGAAAAACAAGCTTCTCGATAAACCCGCGATCCCGCGGGTCTCCCAGATCCGGCTAGCTCCCTGAGCAAGTACCAAAGGGAACAAAAGCAGCTTTCTATAGTGAAAGAGGCCGACAGCTGTCAAGTTTAAACTGGACGTCGTCACAAAAAGCCGAATTTAAACCGGTTTCAGTCTGAACAGCCAAAAAAATCATACGCCAGGGCCGCAGCGGCGCGATTGCCGTTCGGCAGCTGGGCCGAAGGCAGGACAAACTGATTGAATTCGGCGACCTGATCCGGCAAGGCGGCAGCGATAACAAATCTGGAGAAACCATGCATTTCCATAATAAGATAAGGGTCGAAAACCGTAAAACCTGATTTTTTTGAGCCGCTCAAACCCACCTGATCGCCATTCTCGGCTTGCAAAAAAATCACGGCCCGCACGACCTTATCGGTTTGAAGGTCCCCTGTCGACCAGACCTGCGGTTGCCGCTGCATTTCCATCCGCAGGAGGTCGCAACCTTTGAGCATAACTTCAAGATAACCCAGATAAGGCAGCAAATCGAGAGTTCCGGGCCCGAGATCAGAGCCTTTTTGAGCCTGGTAAAACTCCCGGTTAAAAGGCAGTCGTAAAACCAGCAACCATTCATCCTGAAAACCGGCTGACCTTGCTTTGTCCGACGCTTCTGAAACCGATGCCGCCAGTCGGGAAACCATCAGCTCCAGATGCCGCTTTTCCGGCGCCGCCAGCTGCCGGCGCAACCAGTTCAACCACACACTGAAAAAAAGCTCCTGTTCCGCCTCAAGCTCATTGCCAAAAAACTCTATTTCCGGTTCAACCAGCGCCGGTTTGATGAAGTTTACCAGCGACTTAAAAATCCAGCCTCGAAGTTCATCCTTGCCGGCTTTGATCAGCACCCATTTATCGCGCTCTTCCAGTACGGTCACTCGAGTTTTACGATTCAAGGAAAACAGCTTGGGGCTGTTCCGATCCGGGGCCTTGCGCACATTGGCTCGCCCCACCCGAATCTCGGCCAGACCTGCGCCACCGACTCCGGCCCCGGCTTCAGGCACCACCAGGCCCAGACAAGTCCAGGCCAGAAACAGAAAAAAACCGTACCTCGACCACCTAGACAACGGTTTCTCCGGATAACAGCAGAAGCTCTTGCAGGGCCCGGCCGACCTCGGGAAACTCGCTCTCGTCAATGGTCCGCGGATCAAACACCAGCCAGTCATCAACGATTCTAGTAATCACCGGCAAGGTCCGAGCCCGCAGATATTTCTCCAGCGAAAGCGGATTTTTACCGGACAACTGGCAAAAGAGGGAAAAACCCGGCAGGTCAACCATCGGCAAAGCCCCACCCCCGGCCCGGGAAGTGCTGGCCCTAACCTCAAGCCGCAGGCGCGCGTCATTTTCGCAAACCCTCCGGACCACCCGCTTGAGCCGCTGGGATTTTTTCTTGAGTTGAATCGGAGAGTCAGTCAACATTCGCAGAGTTGGAACCTGTTCACGCAAAGTCGCCGGCTCGAGATAGCATTTAAGGACCGCCTCAAGCCCGGCCAAGGTCATCTTGTCGATACGCAGAGCCCGATTCAAAGGATGTTTTTTCAGCTTCTCGACCAGCTTACGCCGCCCGACCACAATCCCGGCCTGGGGACCACCCAACAGTTTGTCGCCGCTGAAAGTCGCAAGATCGACCCCGCTTTTCATGACCTCGGCCAAAGTGGGTTCTCCCGGCAAACCGTAAGCTTTGAGATCGATCAGGTTACCACTGCCCAGATCCTCGACCACGGGAATGTCATGCTGTCGTCCCAGTCCGACCAGCTCCTGAATTGTCGGCTGGCCGGTAAACCCCAGCAGGCGATAATTACTGGTATGAACCTTGAGGAGAAGAGCCGTATTTTCATTGAGCGCCGCTTCATAATCACGCAGATGCGTGCGGTTGGTGGCTCCAACCTCACGCAGGATCGCCCCTCCCTGAACCACGACTTCCGGGATTCGAAAAGCCCCTCCGATTTCTACCAGTTCGCCCCGGGAAACCACCACCTCGCGCCCGGCGGCCAAGGCCGCAAGGACCAACAGCACGGCTCCGGCATTATTATTGACCACCATAGCCGCTTCCGCACCGCTGAGTCGGCACAGGAGGCCCTCGACATTAACATAACGAAGGCTGCGACGACCACTATTCAGGTCATATTCAAGATTGGAATAGCCCCGGGCCACGGCGGCAATCTGAGCCACGGCGCATTCCGGTAACGGTGAACGGCCGAGATTGGTATGAATAACCACCCCGGTCGCATTGATCACCGGTTTTAAAGCCGGCGCCATAAATTCCGTCAGAGCCGATGCAACCGCCACCCAAACTTCGGTCTGCCGCCAAACCTCGGCGACGCCGAGATTCTCTTTGACCATCCGTTCTCTGGCTACGGCCAGGCGCGAGCGCAATTCATCGAGTAACAGGCCTCGCGGAAACCGGGGCAACAAGCCGCGCCTCTCGGCTTCATGCAAAAGCTCATCCACCGCCGGCAAGTGGGCCAGACGGGACTGCAGATCAGAGTTTTCCGTCATAAGCTTATCTAGCCTTCCTCTTTGACCCCTTCCCGGCAAATATCACGAAAATTATTAACCCCGATAAAAAATTCGCGCATCATGATGACCCAGTAATAATAGCCTTTACGGGTCAGGAAAAGATGGTCGCCGTCGACCCGCAAAGCCCCGAGAGCCTTGAAAAGAGCCAGTTCTTTCCAGAGCTGCTCCTGAAACAGGCTGCCGTAGCGCCGCCGAATTCCGGCCAGATCAAGACGGGTCCCAAACAATTTAATCATAAAATCGTAACGCATCCGCTCAAGCAGGGTAAACTCTTTGGCAAAGGCAACCGCGGTCCTATCCTTTTCCAGCTTTTCGCAATAGTTCCCTACCGAAAAGGTATTCGCCGTGATGACTCCATTGACATAGCTGAAAGAGCCGCTGCCCACCCCGAGATATTCATCATAATCAACAATGTACTCATCAATCATAGCCTCCTTGCGGGAAAAACACCAAGCTGAGCCGGGCCGGTAATCATTTTCCAGGCTGCGGAAAATCTCCTCGTAATAGAGCTTTTCCCTTCGATAATCAACCTGCCCCAAAGTCCGGCTGATCACCTTCTCGGTAGCCGTAGAAACCATTAACGGATAAAAGGTCACCTGGTCCGCCGGTATATTCTTGATGATCTCCAGATCACGCTGCAGCGAGGCCATAACCTGCGAAGGAAAATTAAAAATCATATCAACATTAAGCGTGGAGAAAACCCCAAGATACTGCTTGATCCGGGCTTCTATCTCAGCCCCGCCGCCATACTTATGATAACGCTCCATCGCCTTGAGCAGATTATCGTCGAAACTCTGCACCCCGACGGAAAGACGATTGACTCCGGCCTTACTTAGGACCCCGACAATCTCATCGGTCAAATGATTCGGGTTGGTCTCCACCGAGATTTCCCGCACAGGAAACAGCCCCTGAATCAGATTTAAGGTCTCAGCCAATTCTTCAGGCAGCACCGTCGGGGTACCGCCCCCGACGTAAACTCCGGTACAATTAAAATTGCGTTTACCATAAAGTATGATTTCCCGGCGCAACGCGACAAAATAGCGCCGGGCCAGGTCGGCATTGAATTTAAAACGATTAAAGGAACAATAAGGACAGAGTTCTTCACAAAAAGGAATATGAACATACAGAAGATATTCTTTCTGAGGGCGACCCTGCGGCAACCTCTCCGGCTTAAAATCGGCAAAGGTCAGATAGCTGTGGTTAATGTGACGAAGAAATTTCGTCATCAGGGTCTCTATAAACATAAGGTCATCCCGAAAAAATAAGTCCAGGTTACAACTATAAACTGGCGGGCGCAAAGCATCATGATATCGGCCAAGAAAAGCCCACCAGGCTTTATCTTTCACAACCAAACCACACCGTTGACAAAAGGCTCAGGCGGATATAGCAATTCATTGCCGGTCTGTCCACCAAAAAACCGCGTCCGCGAAATCCAGTCCCGGGCAAAAGTAAGCACCGTCCGGCGGCCTGTCGTACAATCGACAATCTATCTGTCCTGCCCGCTATTTTCGTTTGACATGGTCGAAAAAATTGTTTATGAAGGCGCTGCCTAGTAGCGCAACAGGCAATCAAAACCAAAGAAACATTCCCTAATCTTCGACTGGGTGATTCTGTCCTGCACAAGGAGAAACTGATGTCGGTTATCACAATTTCCAAAGAGTATGCTTCAGGAGGGCTGGAGATAGCCAAGGCGTTGGCCAGAAAACTCGGGTATGAATATATCGACAAAGAGATCGTCCAGCAGGTTGCCGACCATGCCAAGGTGTCGCACCAAGAGGTTCTGGACTTCGAGGAAGAAGACCACATCAATATCCGGGCCTATCTTTCCCGGATTATCGATTTAGACATCTTTAAAAAGAACCATCAACATTCCGAAGCAGAAACCGAGGAGCTTGAAACCTCCTACGACGACCGCGACAAGATTCCCTACTCATTCGACACTCAGGGTTGGATTGACAGCGACATTTACCGGGAGATGATCTGCAAGGTGATTTCGGCTCTGGGCCAACAGGCCAACGTCATAATCGCCGGTCGCGGCGGCCAATGCATCCTCAAGGAGCAAGCCGGAGTCATCAACATCAGGATCATTGCGGCAATGGCGGACCGGATAGCCCGGCTTCAGGTTGAAAATCCGGACCTCAGTAACAGTCAAGCCCAAAAACAAATTGAGGCAATGGACAAGAAAAGTCGCGAATACATCAAATTCTATTTCAATGAAGACTGGAAAGACCCAAAACTTTACGATGTTGTGATCAACACCAGCCGTCTCAGTGACGAACGGGTAGTTGAATGGCTCGGAACCCTCTGCCAATAAACTGAACTTACTGATATCTCAGCCCGTCAGGCCGATGTCGGCCTGTGACACCGCTTGGATCTTCACCCAAAGAGAAGAAGACTGAGACGGCTGGCCATGTTACGTTATCGCAAAAGCGTGCAAAACAGATGCAGGCAATGCGATCTAGGCCCGTCTCTATTCGCTTAGAGCCGGGTTTTTATTTTTACTTTCTATCAGGGGAAACGACTCAATGACAAAACCTGTAACCACTACCATTTTAGCCGAGATGAAAAAACAGGGTGAAAAAATCACCATGGTCACCGGCTACGACTATCCTTTTGCCCGACTGCTTGACCAAAGCGGCATCGACTGCATCTTGGTGGGAGACTCTCTGGGAGTCGTGGTGGCCGGGCACAAAAACACCCTCCCGGTAACCGTCGAGGACATGATTTACCATGGCAAAGCCGTGGTGCGCGGCACGGAACGGGCACTGGTCATCATTGACCTTCCCTTCATGAGTTATCAAGTAAGTCGTGCGGATGCCCGCCTGCAGGCCGGCAGAATCATGAAGGAGACCGGTGCCGGAGCGGTTAAGCTGGAAGGCGGAGTCAGCATGGAGAAAACCATCAGGTCACTGGTTGACATAGGCGTTCCGGTGTGTGGTCACATTGGTCTGACCCCCCAGGCCGTCAATCAACTTGGAGGTTTCAAAGTCCAACGGGAGAGGGAACGACTTCTGGAAGACGCGCAGGCCGTGGCCGCCGCCGGGGCTTTCGCTCTGGTGATTGAATGCGTACCCACAGGTATCGCCACCGAGATCAGCCGGAGCCTGGAAATTCCCACGATCGGCATCGGAGCCGGTCCTGGTTGTGACGGCCAAGTTCTGGTTCTCCACGACATGTTGACCTTGTTCGACCGTTTTCGCCCATCATTTGTCAAACCATACGCCGATCTCGGTACGGAAACCAGAAAAGCCATGCAAAAATATAGCGAGGAAGTCAAAAATGGAAGCTTCCCCGAAGCTGAACACTCTTTCAGTTAAGACCATGCAACAGATAAGCGATCCCCAAGAGATTCAGCGGATTGCCCTGAGTGGTCGCCGTGCGGGACAGCGGATAGCTCTGATACCAACCATGGGTTATCTCCACGAAGGTCATCTTTCCCTGATGCGGAAAGCCCGCCAAAGGGCCGACCAGGTCATCGTCTCAATCTTCGTCAACCCGATCCAGTTTGGCCCCCATGAAGATCTTGAGCGTTATCCCCGCGATCTGGTCGGCGACCTGGCAAAATGCCATAGCGTTGGAGTAGATTTTGTTTTCACTCCGAACGATGCAGAACTCTACCCGAAGGATTTTCAGACTTCGGTCGCGGTTAACCAGCTCAGCCAGGGCCTTTGCGGAGCCGGACGCCCGGGACATTTTCAAGGGGTAACCACGGTCGTCGCAAAACTTTTCAACCTGACCTTGCCGGACCTCGCCTTCTTCGGTGAAAAAGACTTTCAGCAACTGGTGGTTATCAGGCGCATGGTTATGGACCTCAATTTTCCGGTAACCATCGTCGGGGTTCCGATTGTCCGTGAAGCGGATGGTCTGGCCATGAGTTCCCGTAATGCCTACCTGGCTCCGGAGCTGCGCCGGGAGGCTCCCTTGATCTACCAGGCTCTGACTCATGCCCGTCAACTATACGAACAGGGTCGGCGTTACAGCGACGAACTCCTTTCCGCCGTTCGCCGGAAACTTGAGAAGAACCTTAGCGTCACCTTTGCAATCGAATACATAAAGCTCTGCCGCGTCGACAATTTAAACGAAATCAACGGCCAGATCACCGGGCCCTCCGTCCTACTGATCGCAATCCGTCTCGGCGAAACCCGCTTGATTGACAACCTGCAACTGAATAACTGACCCAAATCCAAGGATGAACGCCATGCTACTTAACATGTTTAAAGGAAAACTGCATCGGGCCACGGTCACCGATGCCAATCTCGCCTACGAAGGCAGTATTACCATTGACAGAACCCTGCTTGAGACCTCCGGCATTCTCCCTTATGAACAGGTTCAGATTTACAATTTGACCAACGGGGCCCGTTTTACGACTTATGTCATCGAGGGTGATTACGACTCCGGGGAGATATGCATAAACGGCGCCGCAGCCCGGCTGGCCCGCAAAGGTGATATGCTAATCATCGCCGCCTATGCACTTCTTGACGCCAAAGAAGCTGCGACTTTCAAGCCACGCAATATCTTGGTTGATGAAAACAACCGGATCGTCAATCAAACGGTCAAATAATAAACTGAAAAAGTAAAAAAGCCCCGGACTGTCTTCGACGACAACCCGGGGCTTTAAGATCAGAGCAAGCTTAAATTTATCAGCGCATTCCGAAACGTCTTTTCTTGGCCTGTCGCTTCAGGGCCTCGGCATGTTTCTTTTTCTTCTTGACGCTCGGCTTTTCATAATGCCGTCTCTTTTTCAGCTCCCGGAACAAACCTGACTTATTAAGTTTGTTTTTGAGGATTTTAATTGCCTTTTCGACATCATTGTCGATCACCTTGATTTCCATCTAAATCCCTTCTTCCTCTGTAATATTATATACTTATATCCCATGCGGGGTTGGTTCACAAATTGACGCAACTAGCACGCCACATTCAAGCCTGGGTCGCGGGGGCTGAACGACCTGTATATTGCCTTCGGCTGTTTATGTCAATATTTTTTTCTCCCGACAAAGAAATCCGACTTCACCGGGAGTGAAATCCAGTCTTTGAAAAATTTTTTTTTCGACCGCCAGGGTCAGGGCCTCAAGTTCGTCCAATCTTCCCATTGCAGAGGAATCGCAACCATAACGCTCGCGCAAGTCCGCCAACCTTTCGGCAACCGAGACAATCTCGACATGCCGCACCCGTTTATCGGCATAGTAAATTATCTCCCGGGCCACAATCGGCCCGGCCAAATCTGTTTTCAGATAGACGTGATTAATTATAATTTCAGCTATTTCAGGACAAGCTTCCGCCTTCAGCCACTCAGCTCCAAGGCAGGCATGATCCCGCCCCATTTCAATTGACTCCATCTTGGCAATATCATGCAACAGGGCCGCGCTCATGAGCAGATTTGGCGCAAACCTGACCCCTCTGAGTGCCAGCCCTTCTTCCAGACAGAGGCTGACTAGCGCAACCTGCCGACTGTGCGCAATGATATGCTCTGGGACAGCATAACGCCGCAGCAAACAGCAACAGGTTTCGTAATCAGGAATTTTCATTTTGCCGTCGCAACCCGTACCAGTTGCAAAACCATATCCTCGAGGATAAGCCTGGAAGGAAGCAGAGATCTTTTTAAAGCCCGATCAACCTCTAGCATAATTTTAAAGGCTGGAGCGTAGACCATCGGTTTCATTCTTTTCACCTGCGTCAACAGCTTACCCGCCACATAAGGATGAATTTTCAAGGCTTCAGCCAGCTTGGACGAAGTCAGGCGCTGCAGTTCCGGAGACGCAGCGCGCCCCAGAAGGCGATATTGGCGAGCCAGCATCGCCAATATCAGCAAAGGCTCTGTCCGGGCGCGAAGCAGGGCTTCAAGAATTTCCAGGGACCGGGGCAGTTGTCCTTCACAGACAGCATCACAAAAGGCAAAAATATTGCCTCCCCCACTGTCTACTCCAAGCAGGTCGGCAGTACGCCGATCAATCCGGCCGCCGGGGCCGACATAAAGCTCCATTTTTTCAAGCTCTGATTCAAGCATCGGCAGATTCGCATCATGCAACAGCACCAGCTCATCCAGAACCTTGCCGTCAATCGCAATTTCATGTTCCTGCAACCTCTGCAGCAAGCGCTGGCGTACTTCAGCCGGCTTCATTTTATCACTTTTGACAATGAAAAAATCTTTCTTCTTCAGTCGTGAGACCAAAAAAGATCGTCCATCGAGCTTAAAACTGCTCAGGAAAAGAGCCCGCACCGGGCTTCTTGGAGCTTCACGCTCTATCCACTCAAGCAGTTTTTCTAAATCATTTTTCGCGAATTGATCGAGATTGTAAAGGTGAACGATTTTACTGGCGGCAAAAAAGGAAGGGGTCGCGCAAGTCAAGCGAAAATCCGGCAGAGAAAGCTGGGAACAATCGAAGATTTCCAATACCTGTCCGCGGTCGGCCAGGGTTTTCAGGCCATGACTGAGATAGGCGTGGGGATAATTTTCGCTGCCATAAAGAAGGCAACCCCAAAAAGAAGTATCGGTAAGCGCCCGGGAAAAAGCCTCATCCAGGGTCTTCAACATAAACACACAAACATCTTGGCGTCATCAGAAATCGGTAAACAGTCCATCGTGAATATTCTCCGCCAGAATCCGGCAAAGCTGCTGCAAAGCCGCCTGTTTTCGCCGATCAACCGTCAACGGCTCGTTACTGGTCTTATATTCCTCAACCTCATGCATTCCCGTCCGGCGCCAGAGAATTTCGCCACCACGAGTCTCAGCGACCTCGGCATCAAGTCTCAGCAGGACCCGGTATTCATAGGTTTTGTCATCTGGCGAATAAGAAATGGCATAGTTTTCAACCGCCTTGATACAGCCCTTGACCAGAACATCGGCGTTTTTGACCGAAACCAGTTGCAGATTTCGGCTGCGGGAAAACTCGTCAACCAAGGCATCATACAGATAGCTTTCCAGGTGGTTCTCGTAGGTTTCATTGGCAAAGGGGACTATTGCAATCGTCGTCAGCCCTGCCCCCAAACTGCCGCTGCCGCGCAAACGATAACCGCAGCCGCAGCCCAGCAGCATCACCAGCAGTACACCAAGGACTAAACTTCTTCGAGCCGTCACCAGGATCTCCAGCGTAAAATCAAACAACAATATTAACCAGCTTATTGGGAACCACGACCACCTTGCGCGGAGGTTTGCCGTCGACATACTTCCGCACCCGTTCGCTGGCCAAGGCCAGGTTGCTTACCTCATCCTCCGCCAGATCCCGAGCCACCATCAACCGCTCCCTGACCTTGCCGTTGATCTGAACAACCACCAGAACACGGTCCTCCAGCAGCGCCGCCGCATCGACCTGCGGCACCGGGACATAGCTCAAACCACCCTGATGGCCGAGCTCCAGCCAAAGTTCCTCACAGATATGTGGAACAATGGGTGAAAGCAGCAGAACCACGGTTTCCAGCGCCTCCCGCAACAAAGCCGCCAGCACCCGGTCGTTTTGCGCCGCCTCGGGCGTATAACCTTTCAATTCGTTGACCAATTCCATGATCGCGCTGATCGCCGTGTTAAAATGCAGTCGCTCCTCGATATCGGAGCGCACCCGGGCAATCGTCTGATGCGTCTTGCGCCGCAGGGCAACATAATCCTGCGGCACATCTACCATCTCCCCGGCAAAGGCGGCCACCCCGCCTAATGCCGGAAGCAGGGTATAAACCAAGCGCCAGAGTCGGCTCAGAAAACGATAGGCACCTTCAACGCCCTGATCATTCCATTCCAGATCCAGCTCGGGAGGTGATGCGAACAGACTGAACATTCGGGCCGTATCCGCTCCATACTTTGCAATCAAGGCATTGGGATCAACCACATTACCTTTTGATTTCGACATCTTGGCTCCATCTTTTATGACCATGCCCTGGGTCAGAAGCCGGGTAAAGGGTTCCGAGAAATCGATATATCCCAAATCCCGCAGGACCCGGGTAAAGAAACGTGAATACAGTAAATGCAGAATCGCGTGCTCGATGCCGCCGACATAATGATCGACCGGCAGCCATTTTTTGACGGCCTCCCGCTGCAGTGGCGCATCATCATAAGTAGCGCAGGCATAGCGCATATAATACCAGGAAGACTCAACAAAGGTATCCATCGTGTCAGTCTCACGACGAGCCGGACCCCCGCAACGAGGACAAGTAGTATTGACAAAGCTATCCACCCGGCCCAGCGGGGAACCCCCGCTGCCACAGAGATCGACATTCTCGGGTAGGGTCACGGGCAGATCGGCTATGGGCACCGGAACAATTCCGCATTTTTCACAGTAAATAACCGGAATCGGTGCTCCCCAGTAACGCTGCCGTGAAACCCCCCAGTCCCGCAAACGATAAGTCACAGCTTTTTTGCCGATGCCCTGCTCCGCCAGATAGACGGCGATCAGATCAAGGGCCTGAAGATTTTCACAACCGTCAAAAGACCCCGAATTAACCAGCCGTCCTTCCCCGGTATAGGCCTCGGTCATTTCTTCGGGCACCAGGGGCGGACCGTCAGGTTGAATCACGACCATAATTGGCAGATCATACATTCTGGCAAACTCAAAATCGCGCTGATCATGAGCCGGCACCGCCATCACCGCGCCGGTACCGTAACCGGAGAGTACAAAGTTAGCCAGATAGATCGGCATGCGCCGCCCGGTCAGCGGATTAAGACAGTAACTGCCGGTAAAAACCCCTTCTTTCTCCAGCGCGCCGGGGTCGCGCTCATTCTGCTCAAGACAGCGCATTTTTTCGATAAAAGCGGCCACCGCCGCTTCCTGGCCGGTACCTGCGGCAAGTTCAATCGCCAACGGATGATCAGGGGCCAGACTCATGAAGGTCGCACCAAACAGAGTGTCCTGTCTGGTGGTAAAAACCTTGATGCGACAATCCGCGCGTCCCTCCACCGCGAAGTCGATCTCCGCTCCGACACTTTTGCCGATCCAGTTCTTCTGCATGGTGATGACCCGTTCCGGCCAGCCCCCCTGCAGTTCATCACAACCGGCCAGCAGCTCTTCGGCGTAAGCGGTAATCCGAAAAAACCACTGGCTTAAATCCTTGGTCTCGGTCTCTCGACCACAACGCCAGCAGCAACCGTTTTCAACCTGCTCATTGGCCAGAACGGTCTGACACTCGGCACACCAATTCACCTTGGCTTCTTTTTTATAAACCAGATCTCTTTCCAGCATCTGGAGAAAGAAAAGCTGTTCCCAGCGATAATAGGAAGGATCGCAGGTCGCCAGCTCCCGCTCCCAGTCATAACTAAAGCCCAGGCGTTGCAACTGGGCCCGCATTTCTTCAATATTGCGCCGCGTCCAGGCGACGGGATGAACCTTGTGGGCGATCGCGGCATTTTCAGCCGGCATGCCGAAGGCATCCCAACCCATGGGATGCAGGACATCGCGTCCCCGCATCCGCTGAAAACGGGCCATCACATCCCCGATCGAATAATTACGCACATGTCCCATATGGATCTTGCCGGAAGGATAGGGAAACATTTCAAGCAAGTAATATTTCTCGCCTTCCTGACGACCGGCGGCAAAGATTCTATCCGCCCGCCAACGATCCTGCCATTTTTTTTCCAATACTCGAGGATTATATTCCGCTTCCATTACTTTTTCTTTCTCAAAGATTCAGCAAGAGCACTAACGACCTTTGCGTTTCTCGATCTTCTCCTGTTCTTCCTTACAGGCGATACACAGGGGGGCTACCGGGCGGGCCTTGAGACGCTCGATGTTGATGTCTTCTCCGCACTCAGCGCAAATACCATAAGTACCGGCATCGATCTGCTCAAGGGCCTCATTGATTTTCTTGATCAGGTGCGCTTCCCGGCCGCGGATGCGAAACAGCAGGCTGTGGTCGGCATCGACACTGGCGGCATCGATATCATCATACAAATCATCTTTATTGGTATGGATATCGCCCTTTTTGAGCTGCTCCACCCGTTCTTCCACCTCTTGTTTTTTTTCCAACAGAATCCGGCGAAAATATTCAAGCTGTTCAGCATCCATAGTAAATCTCCAAAACTTTCACGCCTCCTCCCGCAATCTGCGAGAACGTGCTCTCAGGATGAACCGGTTTCAAGATTCAGCTTTAAGAGAAAAGCCCGCCCAAAAAAACAAAAATCGGCGCCGTTTATACTATAAGGTGCGGCACAAAGCAACCAAAAGTCTTTTACGCCTCCCCGGACCTTGACCGCAAAACCCTGACCTGCATCACTGTCGGCATCAAGCGCACAAATTCCGACAGGAGATTCAGGAAAAGGCGTAAACCATCGCCGCGGTAATTTCATCAAGGTCATTCTCCGAAATCAGAAAAGGTGGCATTGTATAACAGAGATGTGCGAAAGGACGCAGCCAGACACCACGCGACACCACCCTCGCCTGAATTTTTGCGACATCGACCGGAGCCGTGGTTTCCACCACCCCGATCGCGCCAAGAACCCGAACCTCACTCACCCCGGGCAGGTTGCGGCATGGAGCAAGTCCCTCGCGCAGCCTCTGCTCGATACCGGCCACCTGCGTCCGCCAGGGCGATTCTTCCAGCAGTTCTATACTGGCCAGGGCCACGGCGCAGGCCAGGGGATTGGCCATAAAGGTCGGTCCATGCAGCAGCAGCCCCGGATTTCCGGAGCTGATTTTCTGACTGATAAATTCCCGGGTCAAGGTCGCGGCAAAACTCAGATAACCACCCGTAAGGGCCTTGCCCAGACAAAGGATATCGGGCGTGATCCCGGCATGGTCGCAAGCAAAGAGTTCCCCGGTGCGACCGAAACCGGTGGCGATTTCATCGGCGATCAGGAGTAAATCGTACTCATCGCAGAGTTTACGCAGAGCCCGCAGATAGCGGGGATGGTAAAAGCGCATGCCGCCGGCGCCCTGCACCACAGGTTCAACAATTACCGCC
Organism: Pseudomonadota bacterium; assembly: GCA_011049115.1. Classification (NCBI taxonomy): domain Bacteria; kingdom Pseudomonadati; phylum Pseudomonadota; species Pseudomonadota bacterium. Next base: position 11,634 of record DSCM01000117.1, on the reverse strand, counting down.
GCCAGTTCCCGCTGATGCCGCCGGATCAGTTCTTCAATAGCGACCATCTCCTGCTCGTCCCAGTCTCCGGAGAAGGGAATTTTGGGCGCCGGGGCAAAAAGCTGAGGCATCACCAGATCGGCAAAAAGATGATGCATGCCGTTGACCGGATCGCAAACCGACATGGCCCCGAAAGTATCGCCATGATAACCGCCGCGCGGGACCAGAAAACGTTTTTTGGCGGGCTTTCCGACGGCAATCCAGTATTGCAGCGCCATTTTAAGCGCCACCTCAACCGCCACCGATCCCGAATCGACAAAAAATACCCGGCCCAGTCCCGGAGGGGCCAGGGCCAGCAATTTTTCCGCCAGTAAAATCGCCGGTTCATGAGTCAGACCGCCGAACATAACATGGGCCATGCTTTCCAGCTGCCTGGTCAAGGCGGCGTTGAGCCGAGGGTGATTATAACCGTGAATGGCGGCCCACCACGATGACATGCCGTCAATCAGCCGCCGCCCGTCCGCCAGGGTCAGACGGGTGCCGGCAGCGCTTTTAACGATATAGGGAGCAATGGCCGCCGGGGCCGCCGCGTAGGGATGCCAGAGCGAGCGGCGATCACGCTCCTGCAGATCAATCATACAACCTGTCTTTTTCATCAAATTTACCGTTTTTCAAAACGCCCGCCGCATCTCCTGTAACCTGGAAGCGGCCGACAAGGAACTGAAAAGGTCACAGGGGGTGGAAAAATCGTCCGAAAGCTTAACCGGCGAAGATTCGCGGCAAACAGGTTTTCAACGCAACCATTCACCGTCAACACCGATTCGCACCGGAACAAGCAAAAACCCTAATAAGTTTACCGCGACAAGTCAATCACCTTTTTTAATCTTGACATTGGAACGCCAATCAGGAGATGATGGATTTTGACTACAAGAAAGCCAAGCTGGTTAATCTTCTCCCTGCTGACAAACCGACTGATGTTTACAACCATTCTCAGCGCCTCTCTGGTCGGCATTCGCGCCCTGCCGGTCGAAGTTGAAGTAGACGTCTCCCGCGGCCTGCCCAATTTCATTGTCGTCGGCCTTGCCGATAACGCGATCAAGGAGAGTAAGGAAAGAATCCGCTCAGCCATCAAAAATTGCGGTTTCAAGTTCCCGGCCCGCCGCATTACCATCAATCTGGCTCCGGCCGACCTGCGCAAGGAAGGCACGGCCCTGGATCTGCCGGCCGCGCTCGGCATCATCGCCGGCGAAGAATCCGGACTTGCAAACAACGCTGCCCTGAAAGATTATCTTTTCTGCGGCGAGCTCTCCCTTGACGGCCGTATCAAAGAAATCCGCGGTGCCCTGCCGAGTGCCATGGCCGCCCGGGAATGCGGCTGCCGGGGTCTGTTCCTGCCCCGCGCCAACGCCATGGAAGCGGCGGCGGTCAGCGGGATTGAGATTATCGCGGTCGAACATCTGCAGGAAACCCTGGACATCATCAACGGGAAAATCCCCCGACCTCAGCTCCCCACAACATGCGAAAGGATTGACCGGGATCTCGATAAAAACCTCGACTTCGCCGATGTACGGGGGCAGCAGCAAGCTAAAAGAGCTCTGGAAATCGCCGCCGCCGGCGGCCACAATCTTCTTTTTGTCGGTCCTCCGGGCAGCGGCAAAACCATGCTGGCTCAACGCCTGCCTTCAATTCTGCCGCCACTGAGCTTTAGCGAGGCCCTGGAAAGCACGATCATTCACAGCGTCGCCGGACTCATTCACAACGGTCAGGGACTGTTACGACAACGCCCCTTTCGGGCCCCGCACCATACGATCTCAGATGTTGCCCTGATCGGCGGCGGGGCCCAACCCCGCCCCGGAGAAGTCACTCTGGCCCATAACGGGGTCCTTTTCCTGGATGAGTTTCCTGAATTTCGCCGCTCCGCCCTCGAGGTTCTGCGCCAACCTCTGGAAAACCGCGAGATCACGATCAGCCGGGCTCAGTCCCAAGCCCTGTTCCCAGCCGACTTCATCCTGATCACGGCCATGAATCCCTGTCCCTGCGGCCATTACGGCGACACCCTGCAGCCATGTATTTGCAGCGCCGCCCAAATTCAGCGCTATCGCCATAAAATTTCCGGTCCTCTGCTCGACCGGATCGATCTTCACATTGAGGTGCCGGCGGTCACCACCCGGGAACTGGTTCATGAAAACCAGGGAAACGGCGGTGAACCTTCGGCGACGATTCGCCTGCGTGTCACCCGCGCGCGGGCGCTGCAACAAAAAAGGCTGAATCATCTGCCCCGTCCCAGTAACGCCGCCCTGAATGATCGGGATTTGAAAAAATTCTGCCGACTTGACTCCGCCTGCCGCGAGCTGTTGGAAAAAACCATGGACCGGCTTGGCCTCAGCGCCAGAGCCTACAGCCGGATTCTGAAAGTCGCCCGCACGATCGCCGATCTTAAGGGGAGCCCGGAGATCAACAGTTTCGATATCGCCGAGGCCATTCAGTTTCGTTCATTGGATCGACGCCTGGTTTTCTGAAATCCAGACGCGCTTTCACCTCCACCGACCAAGCAAACAGGGAAAAAAATGCCCCAGAAACTTTTCACTCCGGTCAACCTAGGCCGACTTGTTCTGAAAAACCGTTTTGTCCGCTCCGCCACCTGGGACGGCAAGGGAGAAACCGACGGTTCTTTCAGCCGGGCCCAGGTCGAGCTTTACAAAAACCTCAGCGCCGGTGGAGCCGGCCTTCTGACCAGTGGCTATATCGCCGTCGACCCCGCCGGCCGGCGCAACCCGGAGCAGAATCTGCTCTGCCGGCCCCACCACCAGCAGTCCCTGAAAAAGGTCGTTCAGGCCGGCCGGGCCCATGATACCGCTTTCATGGCTCAACTGGTTCATTGCGGTGGACTGGCCCGCTCCAGCGTCAGCGGCCTGAAACGCGTCGCGCCGAGCGCCCTTAAACATCCGCTTTTCAAGGAAATGCCTCAGGAAATAGAAATCAAGGAAATCAAACAACTGGCGACTAATTTCGGCGAAGCCGCCGGTCGGGCCCGGGAAGCCGGCTGCGACGGCGTCCAGATTCATGCCGCGCACGGCTACCTGATCAGCCAGTTCCTTTCCCCTTTCAGCAATCAACGAAGGGATGACTATGGGGGCGACCTGGAAAATCGCGGCCGTTTTCTGGAAGAATGTTATTTGAAAATCAGGGAGTATGTCGGCTCTGACTTTGCGGTAACCATGAAAATCAACGGCTCCGACTATCTTGAAAACGGACTGGAGCTGAAAGAGAGCCTGAAGCTCACCCAACATCTGGCGCAAATCGGACTGGACGCTGTGGAAGTCAGCGGAGGCACTCAGGTTTCCTCCCCCTGGACCCCGGTCCCATGCGGCATCAAAGCCGGTGAAAATGAAGCCCCGTTTCTTACGGAATGTCGAGCTTTTGCTGAGAACCTAAGCCTTCCGGTAATTGCCGTCGGCGGCATTCGCTCTCTGGAGGGAGCGGCTCGGGTGCGCGACCAGGGCGCGACCCTGATCTCTCTTTGCCGCCCCCTGATCCGTGAACCCGACCTGATTCGCCAGTGGCAGGCCGGACGCGACACGGCGGCCGCCTGCTGTTCCTGTAACCGCTGTTTTATCCCGGCTTATAAAGGCCGGGGCATCAGTTGCCTGCAGCTGGAATAAATCCGAGCTTCTCCCGCAGCCGCAGAGCCCGGGCCCCGGGTTCGGGATGGGTAGCCAGCATGTTTTCCAGAAATCCGGCTTTATCCCCCGGAGAATCCAGCTTTTCCAGAGCGGAAACCGCCTCGGCGCCGCTCATGCCCTGCTCCCTGAGAACCTGAAAACCAAAATCGTCAGCTTCCCTTTCGTTGGCCTGCGAGAACTGGGCGTTGACAACCTTTTCAAGAAAATCAGCCGCCACCCCACCGGCCAGCGAACCTATCCGGCCGCCGACTCCGCCGACCACGTCGCGCAGGGATGAGGTCCCGTAGACAACCTGAAAACGTTTTTTTGCATGCCCTCGCGCCACATGACCGATTTCGTGCCCAACAATGAACAGCAATTCACCATCGTTCATCATCTCCATCAAACCGCTATAGATGCGGATACTGCCGTCCGGCATCGCGAAGGCGTTGATTTCTTCCTTTTCATAGACCTTAAAATGCAAAGGCCGACCATTGACCTCTTTAAAAACCGAGGTCAATGCGGCAAGCCGTCTGGTGTGAGGACTGTCCGCCGCCGCGATTTGGTTTTGGGCATCCATCTCGGCAATGCCCTGCGCCGCCATGGCCACCATCTCGGCATCGCTCAGCATCGCCGCCGCCAGGCCCTTCTGCCCGGCGGAAGTCAGTTTGCCCATGTCCAGTGCCCAAAGCGGCCCAGCCATCACCATAAAAAACAAAAGCCCAACCACGATACCTGTTTTACTTTTTTTCATCTTCATCCTCCGATAATTTTCCCCTGTGCTTTTCGCCTTTGCCGCAGTTTTGCTTCTTTAGCGAGCCACTGGATAGTTTCCGGTTTTTTCAGCCCAAAAACTGGACTGCAGCAGCTCACTTAAAGCTTGCGCCAAGCGCTCAACATTAGCCGGCGGCGCACCGCGCCCCATCAGGCCGATACGCCGGATTCAGCCGGCCGGTTAAACCAGAGACCCGCGCCAGCTTATAGCTATAACAGCTCCAACCCTTGCCGGGCAAGCAAAAGATCCCCCCCTAAACTACAAGGTTAAACCTAATGCGGGAACAAGCCCCGCAACCCAAATGGTCCCTCACGGCTTGCAAACAAGTACTCTTATCAGAACATTTTCTTGTTTTTATGGTTGAAAAAATTGTTGAACAAACAAGAAAATAATCTGTAAGGAAAATCATGGAGCGGGGAAAATCCTCACCCGATACCGGCAAGCCGCCCTGACAAAGATTTGACTTTTGCAACCAGCTTGTTTAAGAGTAGCGGCATGGAACCTATCATGATTATCAGCCGGGAAACCGGTCTGGCCCCAAAGCGCGTCGCCGCCGCCATGCAACTCCTGGACGCGGGCGCCACCATCCCCTTTATCGCCCGCTACCGCAAAGAGATAACGGATTCTCTTGACGAAGTCGAGCTCGCCGCGATTCGAAACCGGCTCGCCGCCCTGACCGAACTCAGTGAGCGAAAACAGGGAATACTCAAATCTTTACGCGAGCGCGACCTTCTCAACCCGGAACTGGAAAAACGCATTACCGAAGCCCTCGACAAGCCCGAGCTCGAAGATCTCTATGAAAAATATCGCCCCAAAAAAAAGACCCGGGCTCAGGCGGCCCGGGAAAACGGCTTGGCCCCTCTGGCCCTTTTTCTGCTTCGCCGGGAAGAATCCGACCCGCTAAACGAAGCCCGCAAATACCTGAGCGGAAGCCGGGGCAACGTCGGTTCGGTCGAAGAGGCCCTGGCCGGAGCCCGGGACATTATCGCCGAGCAGATCAATGAGGATGAAAAGGTCCGCGCCGGATTGCGCCGCCTGTTTCAGCGCCAGGCCGTGATCACGGCCGACGTCATTCCCGGGAAGGAAGAAAGCGGTTGTAAATTCAAGGATTATTTCAGTTGGCGGGAAAACGCTGCGGGGGTAGCCGCCCACCGTCTGCTGGCCATGTTTCGCGGTCGGGATGAAGGGGTTCTCAAGGTCAGAATTCTGCCCGATGAAGATAGTGCTCTGCGCCTGATGGAAAAAAATTATCTTAAAAACCGCGGACCGGCGGCGGCAGAAATCGAGCGTGCGATCAAAGACGCCTGGAAAAGACTGCTTTCGCGCTCACTTGAAAACGAGTTCGCCGGGGAACTGAAGAAACGGGCCGACACCACGGCGATCGCGATCTTCGCCAAGAATCTGCGCCTGCTCCTGCTTAGCCCTCCGCTCGGCCGGAAACGGGTGCTGGCCCTTGATCCGGGTTTTCGCAGCGGCTGCAAGGTCGTCTGCCTGGACGAGCAGGGCAAGCTGCTGCAACATGACCTGATTTTTTTGCATCAGGAGGATAAAGCCGCCGCCACCTTGAAAAAACTGGTCAAAAAGTATCAGATTGAAGCGCTGGCGATCGGCAACGGCACCGCCGGTCGGGAAACCGAGACCTTTGTCAGGAATCTCAAGTTTGAGGAAAATCCCGTCATAGTCATGGTAGATGAAAGCGGGGCCTCGATCTACTCGGCCTCGGAATGCGCCCGCCGGGAATTTCCCGACCACGATCTGACCGTCCGCGGAGCCGTTTCCATTGGCCGCCGGTTGATTGATCCGCTGGCGGAACTGGTCAAACTCGACCCGCAATCAATCGGCGTCGGCCAGTATCAGCACGATGTCGACCAAAAAGCCCTGCAAAAAGCCCTCGATGACGTGGTGGTTTCCTGTGTCAACCAGGTCGGCGTCGAGCTCAACACGGCCAGCGCCGAACTTCTCGCCCGGGTTTCCGGTCTCAACCCGACCCTGGCCGCGAATCTGGTCGCCTGGCGCGAGCAGCAGGGCCCGTTATCTTCGCGCCGGGAGCTGAAAAAGGTTCCTCGACTGGGCCCCAGGGCATTTGAACTGGCGGCCGGCTTTCTCAGAATCAGAGGCGCGCTCAACCCTCTGGACAACAGCGGCATTCATCCCGAAGCCTACCCGGTGGTGGAAAAAATGGCGGCCGATCTGGGTCTCGGCGTGCGACAACTCATGCACGACCCGGCGGCCATCGCCCGTATCAATCCTGACCGCTATCTTTCAAAGGAGATCGGCCTGCCCACCCTGCATGACATCCTGCGGGAACTGGCCACGCCCGGACGCGACCCCAGAGAGTCCCTGCAAAGTTTCAGCTTCGCCGAAAACGTGCATACCATCAACGACCTGACCCCCGGCCTGAAGCTGCCGGGGGTCATCACCAACGTCACCGCCTTTGGGGCCTTTGTCGATGTCGGGGTGCATCAGGACGGTTTGATCCACATCAGTCAGCTGGCGGATCGTTTTATACGTGATCCCGGCGAAGTGGTTGCCGTCAGAGACCTGGTCGAAGTAACCGTCCTGGAGGTCGATCTTTTCCGCAAAAGGATTTCCCTTTCCCTGAAAAAACAGCCCCCGGTTCAGCGGGTCAGACCGTAAACCAGAGCCCCGGCCGCCGCACCAACCAGAACCGGATACAGATAACGGTCATGATGTCGGGAAACCTTGACCGGCGGTCGACAGGTTTTCACATAAGGCCTGGGAATCCGGCAAACCCGATCATCCCGGTGATCCTGATGCCGGCAACTGACCGTCTGCCGATCATGAACCTGGCGGGCCAGCTGATGCCGGCTGTAGGCCGGGGCTGTTTTCGGGTTGCAGTAACTTCCGGCCTCGACCGGACCGGCACTCGCCAAGGTCAGAGCCACTACCAGCAGGACGGCAAACAACGACAATACTCTCAATTTCTTCATGACGGACCTCCCATACTTTTACATGAACCCGCCCTCTCCTTCGACCTTTCCAGAGCAGCCCGCCGCCGCATAAAAAGAGTCGCGGAGCCACGCTTGCAAACCTCTACCCTTGTCTATCGAAGCTGATTTTTTATTTTCCACAGAAAACCGCGCAGATCAGAATATCCGGGGGACAAGGCCTGGTTTCCGAAAGAAATCGGGATCGTTTCCCCGGAATATCCGGGTGGGCTGAACAGCGTCTCAGACCGCTATCGCGGCCACGCATGGGAAAACAACCAGCTTTTAAGTTGGATTACCTGGAAGTTACACTGAAACGATTCAGGGCCGGCAATGAAAAGGTAAAAGGCATGAAAAATCTTGACTTTTTCAACCCAACCGGCTTACTCTGACACCTATGAAAACCGCACAAATCCAAGGTGTGCCCCTTATGCGCCCTCTTCAATCAGACTTCCCCAGCCGACAGCCCGGAAACAAATAATGCGGCGCCGGGCATACATGTCGCGAATCGGCATCGAGGGCGCCTTAATGGTCCTGTCGCCCTTGCCGCTGTTTTTCCCCCTCCTGGAGAAAGATTCGACCATGTTCCCGGAATACTGGCGCTCCGGCCTCGCGGTCCTGGCCGCGGTGGCCTGCCTGCTGTCGGGTCTGACCTTGTTCCGACGGCCCCTGCCGGGGAAAATTCTGGGCGGCGGCGCGGCCCTCGGAGGCTATGCGGCCGCCCTGCCCTATCTGGCAAACAACCCTTTTGCCGCCTTAACCGCTTCCGTTATTTTGGTTTACATTCTCTTTACCCTGCCGGCCTTCGGCGAAAAAAGCCGCCACCAGCCGAGAAGCGATCATTTCGAACGCTGCCGCCAAAGGGCCTGGCCTGGTGGGCCGCCGCCACCATACCTCTGATAGTCCTTTTTGCCCTCATCACAGAAATCTTTGCCGCGGACCTTACCATTTATGGACTTGCGACCTCAGCACTGATCGCTCAAGTGCTCTATCTGCACTGGGCGCTCGCCAAACCGGCCAGGCTTCACCTTGCGCTGCCGCTCGCAGGTTTTGCCGCCATCGCTCTATCGTTATGGTTTTCCACCCCGATAATCATGACCGCCGTCGTTCTGGGTTTCAGTTTTCTCAGTTTGTTCCTGCTGCCGCGCAATCCCGCCGTCTTCGACCACAAAGAACAACGCTGGGATTTTCTGCTCAATCATCCGGCCAGAATTCTGCTGGCCACCTTTTCCGGGTTATGTCTTTGCGGCACGGGACTGCTAGCTCTGCCGGGCGCCACCGAAAAAGGCGGCATCGATCTGATCGATGCCGCCTTCACCTCGGTAAGCGCGGTTTGCGTAACCGGCCTTATCGTTCTGGACACCCCACGGGACTTTACAGTTTTCGGACAGTTTTCCATTCTGCTGCTCATTCAACTGGGCGGTTTGGGAATCATGACCATCGCCACGGTCGGTTTACAGGCCATGGGACGCCGTCTCAGCCTCCGGCAGGAACGTCTGCTGACAACCATGACGGATACCGCCCACAAAGATCTGTTTAATTCCCTGGCAATTATTCTTAAATTTACCTTGGTCGCGGAAACCCTCGGCTCCGTGCTGCTGGCGGCTCTGTTTTACTCCACCGGAGACTCGGCGGCTCAGGCTTTGTGGCGGGGAATATTCACTGCGGTATCGGCTTTCTGTAACGCCGGTTTTGCCCTGCAAAGTGACAGTTTAATCGCTTATCAGGAAAATCCGTTACTCCTGTTTATCATCTCGAGCCTGATTATTGCCGGTGGCCTGGCGCCGGCGACCAGCCTGATGATCCCGAAATGGTTAACCGGCAAACCCATTCCGATTTCATCTCGCATCGCCTTGATCACGACCGCGATTCTGCTGCTGGCGGGAACCTTCCTGATCATGGTTTGCGAATGGAATGGTTTTCTGACCAAAATGTCCTTTGGAAAAAAATTACTGAATGCCTGGTTTCAATCGGCAACCCTGCGAACCGCAGGATTCAATTCGGTGAAGATGGGAAATCCGGCGAATCCGACCTTTCTGATCATGCTCGTTTTCATGTTTATCGGGGGCAGTCCCGGCGGCACCGCCGGCGGTATCAAAACCACGACGCTGGGAATCCTGGCCATGACCTTCTGGGCCAACATCACCAATCGCGGCCAGATTATAATCCAAAATCGGCGTCTTCACCCCGCTACGATCTATCACGCGATAACGATTGCGGTTTCGGGAATAGTCATCTGGCTGGTCATTGTCTTGATGCTCGAATCAACCCAACCGTTATCCGCCCGCAACCTGATTTTTGAAGCGACCTCGGCCATGGCCACGGTGGGGCTTTCCACCGGCGCGACCGCGTTTCTGGATGAAATCGGAAAAACCATCATCATTATCGCCATGTTTGTCGGCCGGATCGGGCCTCTGACCCTCTTCATGCTCTTGAGCGAGGAACAGACTACCTCCGAAGCCATGTACCCAGTTGAAAACATTTCCATCACCTGAGAGGATCAGATAACATGTCTCAGCAAATCCTGATTATCGGACTCGGCCATTTCGGCATGTCCCTGGCTCAGACCCTGTCGGCGAAGGGAGCCGAGGTCCTGGCCGTCGATAAAAGAAAAAATCTGGTTGAAGAAGCTTCCAACTTTGTCACCGAAGCCGTGGTTATCGACGCCACGGATGAAACGGAGCTGGCCAAACTTGAACCCCGGAAAAGAGATTCCGCAGTCTGCGCCATCGGTGATGATTCAAAGGAGTCATCCATCATCTGCACCGCCTTACTGCGCCAGATGGGAGCCCCGTTCGTTATCGCCAGAGCCAACGACAAAATGCATCAGCGCATTTTACACCTGGTCGGGGCACATCAGGTTATTGATCCGGAACAAGAATTTGGCAGACGTTTCGCCAATCGTCTGCTCTACCGGGATATCGTCGTCGATACGAACCTGGGAGAGGATCTGCATCTCACCGAAATTCGCGTCCAGCCATCAATGATCGGCAAAACCTTGATTGAACTCGCCCTGCCGAAACGTTTTGGGGTCATGGTGGTCGGGATCAGGAGAGGAGCGCCGGCCAGGATCCTGCGCCCCTCTCCCGACGACCCGCTGCAGAGCGATGACAACCTGATCATCGTATCGAATGAAACCGCGATTCCCAAACTGACCGGAGGGCGGGTATGAAGCCGGCGCAACCAGTCAGGTTTGGGGCCTGGGTTCTGATCGCCTTAAATCTTTTCATGGCTTATGGCTCAATCTGAATTTTCATGCGCATGGCCCCGGCGATTGAAATAATTATCGAACAAAACGAGGTCTCGCTGCAAGCCTGCGAGGAGATGCTCGCCGCTCTGTCGCTGCACAGAGTGAACGAACATGATAGTGCCCCGCATGAAACTTTCGCGCGGGCACTGCGCCGAGCGCAGGCCAATATCACCGAAAATGAGGAGCCGCAGGCCATCGACCTGATCAGGCGGAACTTCAGTAAGGCCTTTCTCGGTCAACATCACGAATTGCAGGAAACCGTCAAGGCGATTCTGCGCCTGGGTGAAATCAACCGCCTGGCGATGATCAAGGCGGATCGCAAAGCCCGGCAACTGGGCTACGCCGGGGCCTGGGCCATCGTCTTCATGGCGACCATCATCTTTCTCAGCGGTATGATTTTCATGCGGAGTTTAAGAAAAAATCTCTCCGCCCCCATCGAAGAAATCGACGCGGTGGTAAGAGCCTTTCGCAACGGCGACGTCTGGCGCAGGTGCAACGACAAGAACACAACCAAAACCATCCGGCAGATCTTTGTCAACCTGAACGAACTCCTCGACAGACACGGCGCTCAAAACTATGACCGGAAGTTGTAAAACGGCAACCCGCCACCACCTGGAGGTCATTAAAGCGGCAAGCAGGTCGAGAATGACCCGAGAAAACGAGGTGGCATTGTTCGTCACCTCAGCTCCACAGCTGGAATGCGCACGGCATAGCCGAGGATCTCGTCGAAAGTGACCACTGCGACCTCAGACTCGAGGCCATGTCGATATCAAATGAACCGGAACAGGATAATGAAATTATCGCCTGGATTAATTTATTTGGGGAAAATAACGGCTCGGGAAGGGTTCATGTCGGCAGCGTCGCCAGCTTCAAGAAACCAAAACGGTTCCGGGATGAGCGGGCATGTAAAGCATTTTGTGTAAACGGTCCGGGTTTGAGTTGTCAGTAAACCGGTAACCGGCCTTCAAATATGATTGAGAATTGGTTCAGGGCCGCCCTCCAGTCCCTGATCGGCATCGT
>DSCM01000116.1 GCA_011049115.1 Pseudomonadota bacterium | reverse complement strand
GGATGGGACTCCTGGAAGGATTTCCATTGGGGGGGGATTTTTTTCGGTGAGAACCTTTGCTGCCGGTCCCCGGACTTGGCTTTTCCGCTGAGCCGGGGCAAGGCCTCCTTCGTTCTGGACGACCGTAGTTTGCGGGTGGAGAAGGCTGAGTTATATCTGGGCAGTCTTCCCCTGCGCCTGCAGGCGGAGTTGCCGGGACCCTTATCATGGCTGCCTGTGGAGGAAAAATCAGAGCTTGGCTACAGCTGTCGTCTGGAGGTTGATGATCTGGGACCACAGGACCTGGAACCCTTTCTCGGTCCCCGCTTGGCCTGGCGGGGGCGCAGCCACGCGCCTTCGCCGTTGCGGCTGGAACTGGCGGGGAATCTGAGGGATCTGAAAAACAGCCGCATCAGCGGACAGCTTGATTTTGATTGGAGCGCGGTTTCCTTTTTTTCAGGCAGTCGGCCGTTGGATCGTCTGCGCGGGGCGCTTGACTTTGATCGGCAGAAAATTATTTTGCGCTCCTGCGCGGCGACCTGGGCGGACTCAGACCTGCTTTTTAATGGCAGTCTGACGCTCGCCCCCGAGGCCGAAGCCCCACTGCTCCAGGGCCGGATTGAATCATCCCGGCTACGGGTTGACGATCTTCTCGCCTTGTGGTCGGCGGCCACAGACCTGGATCTACGCCCGCCCGCACCGCCGGATGCGGCCAGGGTGGCGGTTCCGGTCAGCCAGGCCGCATCCCAAATCGGTACCTTAGCCCTTCCCGTTTCGAGTGCCGCTGAAAAAAAACCACTGTCGTTCCTCAGTTCTAAACTCTTCCGGGTTGAACTTGAAGGGCTCTGTAAACAGCTGGTGCTGCCCGCTCAAAAAGGCCTGGACGCCTTGGCTGCGGCCTCACAAACCCCTCCGGAGCATGAATCGGAACTGGAGAAATCCTGGCGGCATTTAACGGATTTCAGCTTCGCTTTGGCAGCCGGGCCCGATTTTCTAAGGATTGATGCCTGTGACTGGCGCTGGGGCGGACAGGGTTCCCTGCTTTCCCTGGGGGGGGAGCTGTTTTGTCGGGATGGTCTAAGCGGCGAGCTCGACATCGTGGTTAAAAATCTTGACCTGGACGTGCTGTTTGGCGAAAACACCGGCGCCGCGGGTTTGGAACCAGAAGAAAGCGCGGCACCGCCAACCGATTCAGATCGGTTTCGGGTTGCTCTGCTGGGAGAAATAATTGAAGCCGTCAAGGATGACTGGGTGAAGAAACTGGTTTCCTGGAAAGATAAACTGGTTGCTGAAAGGTTAAGGCTTGCGTTTTCGGCGCAGCAGTTATGCTGGCGGCGGATGGTGCTGGACGAACTGGTCGGCAGCTGTCGGATTGATGATTCGGGACTCCATCTGGAGCGCCTGGCCGGACGCAGTTTCGATGGTTCGCTTCGCGCTTCGGCGGACTGGTTTTACGAGGGGGACTCCTTTAATCTGGAGGCGGAATTTTCCGGAATCAATTTTGAAAGTTTCAATGATTATCTGAAAAATCCTGACCGCGGTCTACCCATGCAGGGCGGCCGGGGCGGGTTGTCGCTGGATCTGGAGTGGCGGGGCGCCAGCCTGCGGGAGTGGAAGGCGGGGCTTGATGGCCTGGTTGATTTTTCCTTTCATGACGGGCGTCTGAAAAAATTTACCTTTATCGCCAATCTTTGTTCCCTGCTCAATGTTTCTCAGTTCGCCGCGTTGCGTTTGCCGCGAGTCAGCATTGATCAGGGCGTGCCCTATCAGGTTTTTTCCGGTCGCGGAGTGATTGGCGACGGGGTCATGGAGGTCGACGAAATGATTATGCGGGGCCCGGCCTTTAACCTGATGAGCAGCGGCACGATTTCATTTCTCGATGAAACCCTGGAGCTTGATCTGGGGGTGCAGCCCCTGCAGACGGTTGACAAACTGCTTGCCACGATTCCCGTGGTCGGTTATATCATAACCGGCAAAGAGGAGACCTTTGTCGTTCTGCCGCTGAAGGCCCACGGCGGTTTTTCCGATATCAGGATCACGGCGCAGCCGATTGCCGGTTTCGGTAAGCAGTTGGGAGGTATCGCGCAGAGATTTTTTTCAACCCCGGGCAGGATCATAGAAATGCCGGGCCGGCTTTACGATAAAATCAGTCAGTAGGCTTAAAGACCGACCGGCTGAGAGTCAAACCAAGTCATTTAAAGTGAGTGGCCGTTTCAGGCCCTTAAACAGACGTCCGGCCCGGGGGTGAATCGGCAGGTCGGCGAAGCATTGCCTTTAATCAAGCTTGAAGTCGGAAAACAGGCAGGTGTTTCAGGTGTTACGATTATTCTTGTGGCTGGGGCTTGGATATCTGGTCTTTCGTCTGTTTCGGGACCTGCTGCTCGGCGGGAGGCTTAAGGCGCAAAACCGCCCTCGGGCCGGGTCGCGGTCCGGGGGCAGTGAGAAAATGGTAAAGTGCGCTTCCTGTGGTCTTTATGTGCCGGAACATGAGGCTTTGTCGGGTGGTGGTCCGGCTGGGGGAAAGCGACACTATTGCAGCCCTGAATGTCGCCGGCAGGCCGGCTGAAGCCTTTAAGTCGCCGGGAAGCTTTTTCGGCTATGCTTTTTCCGGGTTGTTTTCCCGTAGCTCTTTTTCGAGTCGCCGGTAAATCTCTTCGACGCTGGCGACGACTCGGGGAATGACCTCGAAAGGGGCCTGGTCGCGGCGGTCGGCGACGACGATCTCCTGGTCGTAGTCGAGAAATCCCAGCACCTTGAGTTCGCCCAGGTTGTTCAGAATGAACTCCCGGTCTTCTTCGCTGGTAACCTTGTTGCCGACGACATAGACTTGGTCGACGCCAAGATCACCCGCCAGTTTCTTGATCTGGTGAGCGGTTTGCAGGCTGCGGGAACCGGGTTCGACCACGACGACAAAGGCATCGATGCCCCGGGTCGCGCCACGTCCCAGGTGTTCGAGGCCGGCTTCCATGTCCAGGATAATGCTCTCGTCGCGTTGCAGGAGAAGGTGGCGCAGCAGATATTTGAGAATGACGCTTTCCGGGCAGTAACAGCCGCCGCCGCCCTCGGGAATGGTGCCGAGAACCAGAAGTTTCAGGTTGTCGCGACATAAACTGAAGCGTTCGGGAATATCATCGACCTTGGGATTGAGTTTGAACATGCCGCCGTAAGTGCCTTTTTTGGCCCCGGTCCGTTCTTCGATGAACGCGGTCATTTCCGCGAAGGGGGTGATTTTGACAACCTCTTCCCGGGCGAAGCCCAGGGCTGAAGCAAGGTTGGCGTCGGGGTCGGCATCAATGGCCAGGACTTTATGTTCATCGGCGGCCATAACTCGGGCCAGGGTTCCCGCCAGAGTTGTCTTGCCGACACCGCCTTTGCCGGAGATTGCGATTTTCATGGTTTTTTCCTTTTACAGTTGGTTGAAATTGATAAGCTGTTACCATTCTTCCAATTTGTCCACTCTATTGTCTGGCCCCAAAAAAATCAAGTCCGATTAGGCTAAAAAAAGTCGACCTGGTCTTTTTGTCGGAGGGTTGCGCGATGGCCGCAGAAAAGGGAAAGCCGGGGCCCGATTATCTCGGGCACCGGCAGCGTCTGAAAGAGCGTTTCGCTCACCAGGGTTTCAGCGGCTGGCAGGCGTATGAAATTCTGGAGTTGCTGCTGGGCTACGCGGTACCGAGGCGGGATGTCAAACCTCCGGCCAAGGAATTGCTGCGCCAATTCAAAACCGTAAAACGGGTTCTCGATGCGCCTTCGGATCAGTTGCAGCAGGTTGCAGGGCTGGGGCCGGGCGGGGCGCGATTTCTCAAAGTCTGCCGGGAACTGATTTCGGTTTATCTGGAAGCCCCGGAAGCCCTGCGGCAATCGATCACCTCGCCGGAACAGGTTGCCGATATCTGTCGGGGACGTCTGGAGGGCTTGCCCCGGGAAGAGTTTCTGGTTCTTTTTCTCGATAATCGTCACCGCTTGCTGGCCGGTGAGATTCTGCATCGGGGCACGGTTGATATGAGTGTGGTGTATCCGCGCGAGGTTCTGACCCGGGCCCTGCAACATCGTGCCGCGGCCCTGATCGTGGCTCACAATCATCCTGGCGGCAGCTGCAATCCTTCGGCCGATGACGTCAGGCTTACCGAAGATTTGCAGCAGGCGGCCGCCACCTTGGGAATTCGCCTGTTGGATCATCTGATTGTCGCCGACAGACGGGTAATCAGTTTAAAAGAATTGGGAAAATTTTAAAAATGCTGATCCTTGATCGTTATCTGTTGCGCGAGATCTTGCTGCCTTTCTTTTATGCCCTGCTGGTGCTGGTGTTTGTTCTGTTGATGGGGCAGCTTTTCAAAATTGTCAATATGGTGGTTTCAGAAGGGGTTCGGATCGGTGATGTCGGCCTTCTGGTTCTGGCCCTGATTCCGAAACTGTTGACCATGGCCCTGCCGATCTCGTTTTTTTTTGCGGTTATCGCCGGCGTGGGGCGCATGGTCGATGATGGTGAAATCATCGCCCTGAAAGCGGCCGGGATTTCTCCGCGTCGGCTTCTGACCCCGGTTCTTTATCTGGCTGCCTTCTGTACCCTGATGACGATTCTGGTCAGCGCCTGGCTGGCACCCTGGGGTTTGCGTCAGGTTCGGGAGATAACCTTTAAGATTCTTAAGGAAAAGATGACCGTGGCCCTGCAGGCCCGTTCCCTCAACCTCGCTTTTCCGGGCATGGTGATCTATATCGGGGATATCGACCATGAAAGCGGTCGCGTGGCCGATGTCTTTATCGAGGACCAGCGGCGACCGGAAACACCGCAGATGGTGACTGCGGTGCGGGGCCGAATCGTCAGCGATCGCAACTCTTCCTCATTGCTGCTGCAGCTGGAAGAGGGCACCATCCATGAGTATGATCAGCGAGGGGAAGCGTATCGAGTGACCGATTTTTCCCAGTATCGAATCAATTTTGAGATCGCGGCCCTGTTGGGTGACGAAAGTTTTCTCCGGCAGAAGAACAAGGATATGACTACTAGCAAACTGCTCAGGAAAATTGCTCAGCGTAAAAGTCTGGGGGAAAGTCCGGTTTCAGCCCAGGTCGTTCTGTATGAGCGCTTTATTCAGCCTTTCGCCGGCCTGGTGTTCGCTTTGCTGGGCCTGGCCCTGGCCCTGGTGCCGGTGCGCAGCAGCGCCCGGTTTCAGGGCTTTGTTTATGGCCTGCTGCTGCTGCTGGCCTATTACATCTTCGTTCTGTTGTGTGAATATCTGACGGAATGGCGTTCGTCCCTGGGGTTGTTATTTTTTCTGCTGCCCAACTTCTTTTTTCTGGGTCTGGGATGGTGGCTTTTGTACCTGCGCCAGCATGAGCGGGAATTGTTTTCGGGTTTCGAGCCGGCGGTTTTTTTGCGCCCGGCTCTGGAGTTTTTCCGGCGATGGCGCGTCTGAGGCCCGAGCTGCTAGTTAAAGATCCAGGCGAAAGGTTACGGTACTGCCTTCCTGGGTGTCGACGACAAAACCAAAAGCCCTGCAGAAATCTATCATTTTAAGATTTTCCGAGAGCACCACGCCATAAATCTGCTGAATGTGCCGGTCCCGGGCGATCTCAAACAGCCTTTGCATCAGAATCCTGCCGACCCCCAAGCCCTGAAATTCATCCGCTACCACGATCGCGAATTCATGTTTGTCCAGGCGCGCCAGGTAACTCAGACGGTTGACCCCGATTGAGCGGAGACTTCCTTTTTCTTCGAGCAGGGCGATGATCGCGATCTCCCGGTCGTAATCGATCTGGGTGAAGCGGGCCGCCTGCTCGTGACTTAAATGACGGCGGTAACTGAAAAAGCGGTAGTAGTTGCTTTCCCGGGAAAGGGAGTTGAAAAGCTCATGGTGCAGGGCTTCGTCCTCGGGGCGAATCGGCCGGATAATAATCTCGCGGCCATCCCTGAGCCGGTCTTGAAATTCGTATTCATTGGGATAGGGTGCGATAACCAGGTGCCGGGGCGCCGGCGTTTCATTGCGGCGCACGCGGGCGTTGCCCGCGACCAGGCGGAATCCTCCCGCCGAGGTTTCCAGCAGGACGCAGCGCAGCCCGTAAACCTCGGGACAATCAGTCATGATACTGGCCAGACGGAGCAGGATAATCGCCAGATCTTCATTTGCTTCGGGACTGCGCCGGGCCATGGCCCGGC
>DSCM01000115.1 GCA_011049115.1 Pseudomonadota bacterium | reverse complement strand
TCCACAGATCCGATGAAAAAACGGCAGCAAGTCAAACTCCGGACTTTTTTCTTCAATATGACAGCTCAGACACATCTCCCCATCCCCAAGCTTATGGGCCAATTTCTCCTGGCCTTTTGACTGAACATGAAGATAACCCGGTCCATGACAGGACTCGCACTGAACCCCGGCATAGCTGCCTACCTGGCGAATATCAGTAAATCCTCCCGGCATTTCATACCCCAGCGTATGACAACCGATACATTCGACATCGAAATGTTTTTCCTGCTCAACTAAGCCCTGGTAGGCTTGAGAATGCGCGGTTTTTTGCCACCGCGCATACTGCTCGGGATGGCAGGTCGCGCAGGCTTTCGCAAAAACATAACCATTACCTTTGGCCAAAGAGCTTTTTTTAATATTGGCTCCCACGCTCATCGACCTGGTAGCTTTCACCTGCTGCAAACGACTCAATTTAGCCTCAACACTTTCGACCATGGGGCCAATCTCGGGATGGTCCGGTATCGCGATTTTCAAAGGAAAAAAATGATTGAGTAAAAATAGTCTATCACCGACAATCTTGCCTTTATAACGAACATCAGCGGGCAGATTCTCAACACCCGCAGCTCCAAGAAAGGTAACGTCCAACCGCCCAACACTCTTGCCTCCCCGCTCCACATGGACAATATAGGCTTTTTGCACCAGGATCGGCAGAGAAATGCGATTCTCCTTGCTGCTGCCGATAATCAAATCAATCGGCAGCTCCCGCTGAGCAATCCTCCGGCAATCGCGAATATTAAGATTCGTCAGCAGTACCGTATATTCCGAGCCTTTCTTCTTCAACTCAAGCGAAATTTCCTCTGCCTTATCAAGAGGATTAACAACCTTGATTTTCTGTCCGGCAGGAAGTTTGTCAATCTTAAGGGCATCGTCACAAAGACCAAAAATACCTACCTTGACCCCGCCCGCCATTTTGATTATAGACGGAGTGAAAATATACTTGTCATGTTTATCGAGAATATTGGCTGAAAGAAAAGGAAAGTTGGCATTCTTCTCCAGTTTGCGCAAGTTATCGACCCCAAGAGAAAGGTCATAAGCCCCAACATTCAAAGCATCACAGCCCATTTTATTGAAAGACGACATGATCAAATCAGCCAACAGCTTGCCGGCAGCCAGTTTTTCCGGTCTCAGGGATTCTCTGCTGAAAAACAAATTACCGCCATTCAGCACCAGAAATGGAATCTCTTCCCGGCGCACATCATCAAGGAAGGTGGCACGCTTGGCTAGACCGCCACGCGGATTTTTATTTCAACCACAAGGAGTAATGGCTCCCCTTTCATCTGACGAATAAATAATCGAAAAAGCCTTTCCCGACGATTCCGAGGCACAAAGATCGGCCAAACCCATGACCAATAGAAATAATCCGGAAACAAACAGCAGTATTTTTTTTTGCATCACTTAAAACCTCAACCAGAGAAAAAACCGCTTCCCAAACAAGATTGATATCTATTACATACGAACAGGCGCATGTCAAGCCTTATCTTCAAATAAGCCCTTTTATTTCAATACGTTATGAAACCAACTAAGCCCCGAGCGGAGATTGTCGAAGACCTGCTGAGCAGTAACTGGGAGCTTCGCTGGCAAGTCTTTGAAATTCTAAACAGAACTCAGGTCGAATTCCGACATCACGCCCATGATTCAAAGGACCAACGGGAGCTATCCCAACTCGGGCTGAAACTGGCCGCAACCATCAACGGTCCAAACGATAAAAATTTATTTGTCATTATCACCGCCCTCTACTTTCTCGGCGGCAATCGCTATATTTTCCATATTATTAATCAGCTGGGCATAGATGATAAGGAAGAAAATTATCCCGGACTGCAACAGATAAAAAAAGACCTTGCCAACAACTCCGGCCGAGTTTCTTTTTTCGACTACTTTCAGCACCTGCTCAGCTCCCCCAGTGCCGTGGAAAGCACCACCACCATCGCCTCCTGCCTGATTCGCAGACTATTTCCTCAGACCGACGCGCTGCGGTTGTTGACAACCATTCCACAAACGGAAATTCGCCTGACTGCCTTAGCCCTTTTTTTGGAAGAACTGCACGAATTCAATTTTAATGATTTCCTTCTGAGCGACGACCTTAAAACGGTTCAAGAAAAACCAGAGCTGCTCTGCTTCCTCAATTTGCCCCTAAGTAACCGAGAAAGAGAGGTCTTAGCACCTTTGGCCGCACGTCTATGTTCCCAGGACAACATCATCTCCCCGTTTGTTTTTAAAACCCTTGTCCGGCTCACCCTGCCTTGCTGTCCCCAAATCGTCCTTCAGGCAAAGCTCGGTAATCCGGCAGCCCTGACCACGATGGCCCAACTCGGTGACATGAAAGCCTGCGATGCCCTGATAGCTACAGGACGCTCCCTCTGGCGAAATAAAAGAATGCAGGCCTATGCTGGTCTGAGTTTTTGCCCAAATCATGACGCTCTTGAAATTTTGCGCAAAAGAATTAATTCAAAAAATCCGGCTGAACGCCATGCTGTCCTCTCCGCTTTAGGTTCCAGCCCGAGCCCGGACTCCCTGCGCACTCTTTTTGAGGCCCTGACACAAACCCGCAAAGCTACCGAACAACGCCTCATTCTGCAACTCATAACCTATCATCCTCAAGCAGTGCCAGACCCTGTGTTTTCGGATCGTTTGGCAAACCTGTTCGACCATGGCGATCTTTATCCGGAACTCCTTGAAGCGATGAGCAAATTTGGCTTAAGCCCGCAATGGCGCCTGATTTTTTCTAATTTCAAGCCGCCATTGCTCCTCCATCATGAACAGCAGACCGCTCTGTTCATGACCCGCTTCGCCAATCTGCCGGAGATCCGCGCACAACTTTTCAACCTGGTCTTCGACCAAGACTGGACCTTTAGCTTTAAATTACTGAATTTACTTCTGCCATATTTTTCCATCAAGGACATTCCTCTTTTATGCGAACTCCTACGCAAATACGAGACCTTAGAGGAATTAAGTATCGCTGAGCGTCTCAGCTTGGGGCACAAAACCTCACTATTCAGGGACTCATTGTGCGATTTTTTTAATCACAACCCCTTGTCCGCGGAAAAATATCTATCTACCTTGACCGTGAATATAATCAACAACTCCTTACCCGCCACGAACCGGCTTTACGATTACTTCCTGCAACAACCCCGGCAACTCCGAAAAATTTTTCTGGAAAAAGATGATGCAGACCTTGATCGCCCTGAATCAGAGTTACCCCTTCTTTGCAGTATCTATTTCCTTTGCCAAATTGAAAACGACGGCAGCAACTGCCTGACCACGATCATCAACCATACGCGAAAATACGGTGGCTACTTCACCCTTGTCATCAGCCAACGACTTTGCGCTCTCCTTACTGAGAACACCATCCATTCACAAACCAAACTGCTGCCCGAGCTTCAGAACCTGATTGACTATCTGCGCCATCGTCCGGATCATGATGAATTGCGCGGCAAAACCTTGTCGGCCATCGCCGAGATCATGCGCCATGCCAGAGACCTGCGTCTCTGCATGGCGGTCACCCACGAGCGTGATCTGCGGATAATCAAAATCAAAAAGAACTTCAACCAATCCGAACCTTCATCGGGGGAACCTTAACCCCGATTTTCGAACCGCCACCTCTCCATCCCCCAAGAACAAACCACCCACCAAGCCTACTCAAAAGCCCCAGTCCGACAATCCATTTGACTTTTTTTGACAATACACTATAATTATAGAAAGAATATTTTCACAAAACCGCCGCGGAAGATCAAGGCGTCTCTAAGCGTTCGCGATCATTAAGCTTTACACAATTTGACTGGCGGTTTTGTTCATTATGCAGGAGTATAACATGTCCAGGCCCAGAGTCAGAGGCTACAACCATCCCGGCCAAGATTTAAAAATTGATGACATCGCCAGCCTCATCAGCAAAGTCCCTCCTCTCACCCAACTGGGAGCCCTATGCCTGATCAGCGGGAAATTTGTCGGTCTGCTTGCCATACCGGTGGTTTTCATTCCGGCCTTGAACAGCCTTGCCATTTTTTTAGTCATCACCTGGGGAGGGCTGGTTTTTACCTCCATCGCACTCTGCTCCTATGAACATTTTCGGGAAAAGAAGACGTCAACCGAGAAAGAAAAATTAGATTTGATCAACAACCTGATAGATGAGAGCCCGAGCCTGCGAACCATGTTGGTGGATGAATTACAGAGCGCTCATAATTCTGACAGCATGAAGCATGATGAATTTCGCGAACACCGCAAGGTAATTCAGCTGAGATAAAACAATTCAACCCAGGGAGTTTTTAGGCGCCCGCCCTGAAAAAAGCCGCTGTTTTCCCTAAAGGCCCCTGGGTGGGGAATGTCACGAAATGGAGTTATGAACAACATAGATGTAAA
Organism: Pseudomonadota bacterium; assembly: GCA_011049115.1. NCBI lineage: Bacteria > Pseudomonadati > Pseudomonadota > Pseudomonadota bacterium. Next base: position 6,450 of record DSCM01000115.1, on the reverse strand, counting down.
AATTCATCATGACGGACGCGTGGATTTAAGTCTTAGAAATTTTGACGACTACAGTTATCTCGACACCTCCAGAACCATCGAGCTGCTGCTTGGCAACGGCATTACCGATCGGACCCTACTGACAGACCAGTTCAGCGAAACAATTGTCACCAAAAGTCTGAAAAACAAGGACTAGGGCAGCCTTCACCAAGTCCTACGGTATCGAGAAACTAATGGCCATTGGCAGAAAATCTTTGCCTCATAAAAACTGACTTTCGATGACGTCCTCAACCTTGCGGCCACCTCCTGCTTAGGATCCAGGTGCAAACCTGCCGCCAATCAATCATCCATGATAACCATACCAACCATAATTTCGACAAAAACCCAAAGTTTGTTCAAAAAACGTCATCGACTCTGATTCGATTGAATAAATCCCTTGTCTACATGTTTTTCATCCGGTACAATCCGATTTTATTAAAACAGCGAGAGGACTTGGCCCGCGCCTTTTTCAAAGCGCTATCTTCTCGATTCCCCTCCCAAACCTTCCGGTTTAACAAGGTTTTCAAACTGCAAGACAGAAGCAACTAGACGAGGTAACCAGCATGAATCATACAATTTCCGAAAAGCTTTTTACCCGGGCTTGCCGGGTAATCCCGGGAGGCGTCAACAGCCCGGTCCGCGCTTTCCGTTCCGTCAAACTTAATCCCCCCTTTATCATTCGCGGTCAAGGCAGCAAAATTTATGACGTGGATGGCAATGAATATATTGACTATGTAGGCTCCTGGGGCCCCATGATTTTAGGACATGCACACCCGGCCGTGGTTAATGCCGTCAGAGAACGGGTATCTCGTGGCTCCAGTTTCGGTGCGCCGACAATGCTAGAAATCGAAATGGCAGAAGAACTTTGCGCGGCCCTGCCTTCTCTGGAAATGGTAAGAATGGTCAATTCCGGCACAGAGGCGACCATGAGCGCAATTCGTCTGGCCCGCGGTTACACGAAAAGAAGCAAAGTCGTCAAATTTGCAGGTGGTTACCACGGCCATGCCGATAATCTTCTGATCGCAGCCGGTTCAGGAGCCACCACCCTTGGCGTACCCGACAGCGCCGGGGTTCCCCCCGAGCTTACCTGTAACACCCTTTCAGCTATCTACAACGACCTCGGTTCCGTGGATCAATTGTTGACCGCCTGCGGCAGTGAAATTGCCGCAATAATCGTCGAACCGGTTGCTGGCAATATGGGAACCATCCCGCCCTTACCTGGATTCTTAAGCGGCCTAAGGGAGCGCTGCACGCAACACGGAATTGTCCTCATTTTTGATGAAGTCATGACCGGATTTCGCGTCGCTTACGGGGGGGGGCAGCTTTACTACGATATCATGCCGGATCTAACCTGCCTGGGGAAAATAATCGGTGGCGGTCTTCCTGTCGGAGCCTTCGGTGGTCGCCGGGAAATAATGTGTCAACTGGCGCCGCTGGGGAGCGTATACCAAGCCGGAACCCTCTCCGGCAACCCGCTGGCCATGGCCGCCGGGCTGGAAACCCTGCGAATTCTGAAAAAGGAAAACCCCTACCCGGAACTCGAAAGAAAGACCGCGGCGCTGGGAGAAGGTCTTGATGTGCTTTGTTCTGAACTAAAAATCCCTCATTATTGTACCCGGGTAGGCTCAATGCTTTGTACATATTTTACGGCCAACCCAGTATACAACTATGAAGACGCTCAATCGTCCAACTGCGAACAGTTTTCGAGGTTTTTTTCAGGCATGCTAAACAGAGGAATCTATCTCGCTCCATCACAGTTTGAAGCAGGGTTTGTTTCAGCGGCTCATAGCCAGGAAGACATTGAACGAACCCTCAATGCAGCCCGCGAGACGCTGACCGAGATTTGAACTTGACTTAACTTTACCGCCTATGATAATGGACGCTTGCTTCGGCTTATGAGAGTTCTTTAACAATATTCTATATTGTTTGCAACTGCGACTTAAGACCTCGCTGCCCAACTGTAACTATGGCAAAAAATAGCGCGCCTGGATTTAAAAAAGCATTTGTTCAGATTAGCCGCTATGGTACTGTTGGCCTTGAGCTTGGTTTTTCGGTTGCGATTGGAATCGTCTCCGGCTACTATCTGGACCGCTGGTTGAACAGCTCCCCGTGGCTGACGATTTTTCTTTTGCTTTGCGGAGTCGCTGCCGGCTTTAAACGCATTTATCAGGCATTGAAAAGTCTTGAGCGGGAACAGGAACGGGAAGACGCTTTATGAACGAATAGAGGGGGTAGCGGGATGAAAGACAAGCGCCTGATCCGCATCAATCTCTTCATTCTGGCAATGGCACTTGTCTTGACCGCAAGCGCAGGCTTGATCCGAATTGATCAGATCGGAATTACCGGGGTTGCCGTCGGGGGTTTCCTGGCGCTGACTTATTTTTTTCTGCTCAGTGTTTTGATCAGTAAAGCCTTTGCCGGAGCCGGACAGGATGGGATTGAAGGCAAGGCAGCTGGCAAGCTGGGCTTGAAACTGCTCCTGCTGACCGTTGGAATGGCGATTATCACAATAATTGTAATCCTGACGAAATTATGTCAGCCGTTTGGATTTCTGATTGGTTTTTCCGCGCTTTTTGGAGGCATTGCCTTTGAAACGATGGCCTACCTGGCTTTCAGCAAGTCAAGCGATCTTTCCCCGGACCACCCGGAAAAGACCTGATTCATCCGAAAGTCTTCAAATGCAAACACTAAGTAAGCTCCCCAAAACTAAAAACTAAACAGGTTAAGGTAGAGAATCATGCATCACGATCCAACGATTACCTGGGCAGCCCTGATACCTGGTCTCAATCTCCTGCCGGACCACGTTGCCAACGCGATTCTAATTGCATTATTGATCGTCATTCTGGTTCTATTGGGAACCCGGAAAATTCGCCATTGTAACCCTGAAGACCTGATCATCCCTGAAGGTCGTTTTAGTTTGCAGAATCTTTTGGAAACCATGGTCGAAGGTATTCTCAAACTTATATCCGACAGTCTCGGCAGCCAGGTTGCACGTAGTTTTTTGACCGTTGTCGGAGGAGGCATTTTTTTCATTCTGTTCTCCAACCTTTCTGGCCTGATTCCCGGATTCAATCCCCCAACCGGCAACATCAACACTACTGCAGGCTGTGCCTTGACGGTTTTCTGCATGACCCATTACTTCGGTTGGAAAGAACACGGCGCAAAATATCTTAAACAGTTTGTTGGTCCCTTCCTCTGGCTAGCTCCCCTGATGATTCCAATCGAAATCATTGGCCATCTGGCCCGCCCGATGTCGCTTTCCCTGCGTCTTTTCGGAAACATTATGGGCGATCATCTGGTCACAGCAATTTTCGTTATGCTGGCTCCTCTGCTGGTTCCGGTACCGATTGCTTTTCTGGGTTTATTCGTTGCCTTTGTACAGACTTTCGTCTTCACGCTGCTTTCACTGGCCTATTTTCAGGGAGCAATTTCACACGATCACTAAAAGATAAGCTATACTCTTCCGATTATCCCCGGAAGCTAATCTAACGTACTATTTACAGAGGAGGTGAGAACATGAAAAGAATCGTTCAAGTTGTAACCGCGATCGCCACATTATGCGCTGCCAGTGCTGCCATTGCCAGCGAAGTCGCTACCAAAAACTTCGATGGGACTGGAGTTGCGTATGCTGCAGCGGTAACGATTGCCGTGGCCGCATTTGGGGGAGCCTTCGGACAGTCCATGGGTATCAAATCGGCCCTTGACAGCATTGGCCGTAACCCCAGTGCCGCGAGCAAGATTACTACCCCGATGATCATTGGTTTGGCCATGATTGAATCATTGGTTATTTACGCCTTGGTTATCGCGCTCATGCTGGTTCTCAAGATTTAGTACCGCCATAAATGAGTCTGTTTTATCGACAGACGCCTAAAAGTTAAGTCAAGTTAAGTCGGCAGGCACCTCTGGTGCCTGCCTTAATTTACAGGCTTAGTGTATACAATATTCAGAACACTATATATATTAAAATAAACATCCCTCAGCTGAGAGATTCAAGCGCTGTCAGCGGGAAAACATAAGAGTCTGCTCTGGCCGAAAAACAGTATCAGCCCAAAGTATCTTCGATCAATCATCAGCACATCAGCAGTAAGGTTTAGTGGATACGGGTTTTACAATACTGCCGCTGAGGCCGGAAAGAGCAATCTGTTTTCTGTACTCATCTACCAGGCAGTCGCTTTTACATGCAATGAGCCGACCCCTGATCGGCAAAATCTGAGCCTTAGACACCCGCGAGAAATTCGTCTTGAACCAATTACAATGTTAGTGATTTAATTACAAAGGAGCGCAGGAAACCATGAAAGTACTCAAAGGACCCTTCCGCTTAGCCCTGATGCTGTTACTGATCGTCTCGTTTCTCCTCGGGACCGGACTTCGTAATAACGCCATGGCTAAACAGGCAGCTTCCGAAGAAATTTGTCTAGAATGTATCTCCGTAGGACAGTGCCTTGAATGCCATGATGAAATAGATTCGGGAACATTTGCCGCTTCCGCACATGGCGCCAATGCCTGTACCAGTTGTCATCGAGATATCTGGGATCTGGACAAGCATGCAGATTGTGAAGTGCCGATGCAACCCGTTAATTGCGGATTCTGTCATCGAGATGAAACCCGGGAGTATGCTCAGTCAGTACATGTTGATAACGATGTCAGATGCACCGACTGTCACGCCAATATCCATGATTTGGTATCATTGAAGGACGACAAAAGTAAATCGGTACAGATGTGCAGCGGCTGTCATGACAACGCCGAGTACATGCAGAGCGTGCATGGCAAAGGGTTGATGGCCGGCAACCCGGATTCGCCTTCCTGTGCCGACTGCCATGGCCTCCACAACATCATTGAGCTGAAAGTCAACGATGTAAATTCTGCGGCGGCTCTGCTTGCCAATGAATTTAAGACAAACAGCTGTGAGAAGTGTCACGACAATGCAGCAATGATGGCCCGTAATAAGCTGAGCTCGCATTCCTTCGCTTCATACCGCCAGGATTATCACGGTAAGGTAAAACAACTTGGTGGCGCCTCGGCGGTGGCAGGTTGCGCCGACTGTCATACGGCGCACAAGCAATTGCCGGCGGACGACCCGGAATCCTCCCTTTCAAAAGAAGGATTAATTGAAACCTGCGGCAAATGCCACAAACAGGCCAATAGCAACTTTGTCAAATACGCCCCCCATGCGACTCATCATGACCGTGAAAACTACCCGCTCCTCTACTGGACTTTCATTGCCATGACCGGGCTTTTGTGCGCGACTTTTGCAATTTTCTGGCTGCACACCATCTTCTGGCTGATAAGAAGCTACATTGAGAAAAACAAGCTTCGTCGGCAGGGAATTTTTCATGAAAGCCATTCTCCAAAGGTGTTTTACCGCCGTTTTACCTTTATGGAAAAGGTTCTTCATTTCATGATGATGGTCAGCTTCCTCGGCCTCGTGCTTTCCGGATTACCGCTGAAGTTCGTCGACGCTCCCTGGGCTATTGGACTGGCGCAGTTACTTGGTGGCCCGCAAATGGCAGGCCTGATTCATCGCTGGTGCGCGGTAATTACCTTCACGTACTTCATTATAACCTTTGTCTGGTGCTTATACTTTCTTCTGATTAAACCTACCGGAGAAAACTTTTTCCAGAAATTATTTGGACCAGATTCCCTTTTTCCTCGAATCAAAGATGGGCAGGATATTGCCGGGATGTGTAAATGGTTTATCGGCAACGGCGAACCACCCAAATTTGATCGTTGGACCTACTGGGAAAAGTTTGATTTTCTCGCCGTTTTCTGGGGTATGTTTGCCATCGGTTTTACCGGGCTGATGCTCTGGATGCCGGAGTTTTTTGCGCAGTTTTTACCGGGTTGGGCCTTTAACGTGGCCATTATTGTCCACTCCGATGAGGCTCTGCTGGCTTCAGTCTTTATCTTTACGGTTCATTTTTTCAACGCTCACATCCGTCCGGAAAAATTTCCGATGGATCAGGTTATTTTTACTGGAGTTGTCAGTGGCCACGAGATGGAAGAAGAGCGCCCGGCCCAGTTTGAGCGGCTTAAGGAAAAAGGACTGCTTGATAAATACAAAGCTCAGTATCCCGGGGTTTTGGCGGAAGCCATTGGTCAGATAATCGGAATCACTGGAGTAGCAATTGGCGTTCTTTGCCTCTTTTTGATCATCTGGGGATTCTTTGGCTAGATCAGCCTAAGCGCTCTCCAGCAACAGAAAGGGCCCGCCAGTATGCGGGCCCTTTCTGTTGCTGGTCAGAATATGTTTCACGATGTGGACAAGGTTCTTGCCCAGAAGGAAGACCATCTCGAAAACAGATAGAGCCGCATGGTTGTGATACTCTAAAATTGATCAGTTAAAGAGCTAGTGATTACGGAAAATTGACCACCCACAGCGACCTTTTCTGTATATGGTTTTTAAAACCATATACAGAAAAGGTGAAAGGATGC